>SBHH01000062.1 GCA_006226265.1 Alphaproteobacteria bacterium
CGCCTGCCATCTCTGCCGAAATATCCGGTTTTACCGAAACGGCAGCCGGGCCGGCGAGGGGTTTTTCAGCAATATGCGAATTCAGGGCACTCCTGCGCGTTCATTCCTTATCGCAGGGGCCGCTTGCCGGGCGTTAACAAATCATTAACTTATTCCGTTAAAACACGAGCTAATCATCTGATAAATTTGGCTGAATTTAATTTCAAAAAAACTCCGGATTATCCCTTAAATGGGGTATGAAACTCCCACCGCAAGTTGCTAGGATCTTTTCGCAATGCACGGGAAACTGCCTCGCTCCCCCCGCGCATTCAGTCGCGTTTCAAGTTTTGAGTATGGTCGTGTATTCAGTCGATTTGCGTAAGTGAAAGAACCGGAATGTATAGTGATGTTCGGACAGATGATGACGGGCGTATTGTTCTTTTCGACCGGATGGACGGCGAAAAGGCAATGTTCGATCCGGCTGACCGGATACCGGCGGCGAGTGATCCGTCGGCGGGCCCCATGCTGGGTGCCGTCGGTGAGGAATTCGTCCTGGCTGAAACGCTGACACCGGAGGCGGCCGGTCTGATCCCCGATATGGGGGCAGCCGGCCCATTCATTGACGACAACTTCAATTTTGATCTCATCCTGGCCAAGGCCGCCGCGGCGGGCCATGCCCTGATCCTTGACGAGGGCGGACTCCAAGATATTCCTATGCTCGCGCCCGCCGCATCGGAGCACGTCGATCTGGATCATCTGTTCGATGTCATGGAGCTTGACCATAAGCCGGACAGCGCATGGATTTCTGAGGATCCCGGCCCGCATGACGGCGCAACCGGCGGCGAGGAAGCCATCACCGGTTTTCCCGGCACCGGCGGTATCGAGGCGGCCGCGCTGTTCGATCCGGCCCATGCCATCGACCATCTGTTCAACTATATCAATAATCTTCAGCACGGCTGAACCCGGCAGATAAAGTTCTGCAACCGTCGGTTTAAGCGGGCACAGGCATAACGAGGCCGTAGAATCAGGTTTTTTCGAGGCGCGGAGCGGCAATATTTCCATTCGCTCAACTGCATGAAATTTAAGAAAATTTCTCTTAAAATGATACTTTGACGCCACAATTTCGACACATTCCGTAATTTCGCGCAGACCGGCTTCAGATCTTAACTATTTATTAACAATTCCGGATCACATTATTCACGGGACAAGTGTATCCTCAGGCTTCGGCCCAAATGATAGGACAGGTTTCGTGTTTGATAATTTTCAAAAGAACTTCGGTGTTATCCTGGCCTTTCTCGCGGCCCTGTTCGCGCTTTTGTTCTTCTGGACCTACCAGGTCTATTCCCTGAACGCGAACGACCAGTGGGAAGAGCTCGACAAGCGGTTCAACAGTGGCGAGCCGAGCACGGAACGGCTGATGAGCCTCGCCGGCTTTCACGGGCTTGTCTATAATTTCCAGAGCTATCTGATCCACAGCAACCCGGAAAACAAGAACGCCTTCTTCACCTATTTCAAGGAAGCGCGGGATGAATTACAGAGCCTGCGTGATCATTTCGGCGCGCGGGCCGATGTCCCGGTCCGCACCATCGACGAGACCTTGCGCAATTATTTTGTCAGCATCAACCGCATCGACCAGCTGCGCGGGCAAGGCAAATCCATCCGCGAGATCGACGAGACCATCAATATCGACAACAAGGCGGCCTTCGACGCCTACCGCACGATTCTCGACCTCTATACTGAGGAGGAGAACCGCTTGCAGGGTGCCGTCCTTTCGTCGATGGAGAAGAACCAGAGCAATCTCAATTCCCTTTACACGACGCTTTTTGCCATCGGACTCCTGCTTATCATCGGAATCGTGATGGGACTGCGCTTCGAGTTTCTGAAGCGGAAGGCCGCTGCCCGCGAGAAGGAAACGAAATCGGTGCTCGAGGATTTCCTCGACAGTTCCATCGTGCCGTTCCTCGTGACGGGGACGGATGACATCATCCGCCATTGCAACCGGGCGGCGGCCGGCCTTCTCGATACCAATCCCCGCAACCTTGTCGGGGCTTCGCTTCGCCAGGTACTGGAATTCGGAAAGACCCTGCCTGCGGACGAAAGTCCGTTCGGCGAAAAGCGCAATGTCCGCGTGCCCGCAACTCTCCACCTGACGGACGGCAATGAAATCCCGGTGCAGGCCGATTTCTCCATGAACAAGGAGGGAACCATGCGGACCATTGCGCTTTTCGACATGCGCGAGGAACTCCGCAACCGCGAGCGCATCCTTCTGGAGGCCGAGCAAAAACTTGCCAATGTCACGATCGACGGCAGCCTTGCCGTCCGTCGCGATATCCAGAAATTCATCGAACTGGTGGAGGAATTCCAGAACAGCCCGAACGGAACGCATAAGGAATTTGCCGAGAGGGCCGGGAAAATTGCTGCCAGCATGAAGGATCATGCGGCAGATTATCATGCGCTTTCCTGGGCACATCTTGAAAATGACAGCTATTTCGACCTGAAGGCGCCGCTCTGCCGCCCCATCGGCGAGACGGTCAGCGAAACCCTCAAGAAGTTCGAGGGCACGATTGCCGAACGCGATCTCACCTTCAACTGGATCAACCGCATCAGCAAAAAGGAGCGGGTGGATTTCCCCGTCCAGCTTCAGAGCATCGTCAAGAACCTTGTCAGCAACGCAGTTAACTACACGCCGAAATCCGGCGCGGTGAAAGTCAGCACGCTGGTCGAGAAGGGTGCGCTGCTGGTCAAGGTGGAAGATACCGGCATCGGTATCGCCGAAGAGGATGTACCGAAGATTTTCGAGCGCGGCCTCCGGCTGGAAAAGGCGGCAGCGATGAGCGGCGGCCTTGGCATCGGCCTCTATACGGTGCGCGAGACGGTAAACAATCTCGGCGGTGAAATCAGCTGCACCTCCTACGCCGGTATAGGTTCCGATTTCCTTGTCCGAATCCCGCTTGGCAAGACAGGCAACAGCGATGAAGGCGAGGAAGATACGGAGGACGAAAGCAAAACGGCGCTTAAGGCAGGTTGACCCCGTCCGCCCGGATCGCTGAATTCACTTCCTAGAGCTTTTCGATATTGAGGCGATCGAGCGTGCCGATGACCAGCTCACTCGCCCAGCCGCATTGCGCGAGGAAAGTTTCACGCACCGTCGCCTCGTCCGAGAAGAGCAGCAAGTCCTTCAGGTTGTTGTGCAGGGGCAGAAAGTCCGCCTTTGCCTCCATCGATATATGACGGAGCGCCTCGAAATGCGCGCGCTGGACCACATCACGGAAGTTCATACCCGTCTCGGAAAGCCGTGCATTGCCACTCAGAACGAACAGGCTGCGATGGAAATTCTCCTCGGCCTCGGCCCAGGCTTCATGATTGACGCCCCCGATTGCATCCTCCATGGAATTGAGCGTATGCAGAAGCGGCATGATTTCTGTGCGGCTGGGCTCGCGGCGGGCGATATTGCCGGCGGCCTCCACCTCAAGGGCGGTGATCAATTGGTAATAGTCCGCAAGATCCGCCGTCGTCAGGGCATTGATACGAATGCCGCGCTTCGGCACGATCTCCACCACCTTCTCGGTCTGAAGGCGCAGCATGGCCTCGCGCACGGGGGTGCGGCTCATGCCGAGCTGTTGCTCGATCTCCGGCATGTTGATAAAAGCATCCAGCGGAATCTCACCTCCATTGATCACGGCCTTGATCGCCGAATAAGCCTTGTCCGTCAGGGACTGCTTCTTCGGGGTCAGGGAGGGGCGGGGCTTATAATGCAATGCAGCTGTCATGCGCGCATTCTGGCACGGGACCCTTGAAATTTGGTTAATCGGGCCTTGAGAAAAAACGCCTCAGGCGCGCCATTTCAGGAAATACTTCTCCGCCAATCCGATCAGCCACGCAATGATGAGGCCAAGCACCGAAAGAATGGCCACCCCGGCGATCAGCTGGTCTGTCGCCATCAGGCTGCCCGCCATCAGGATATAGGCGCCGATGCCATATTCCGCACCCAGCATTTCCGCCGCGACCAGCAGGATAATGGCGATGGCCGCCGAGATACGCGCGCCCGAGAAAATTGCCGGCAACGCGCCCGGCAGGATGATTTTTCGGATGATCGAAAGGCGCGTGAGACCGAAGGACTGACCCATGCGGATCAGCCCCCGGTCGACATTGTCGATCCCGCCATAAGTCGCGATCACGGTCGGGAAGAAGGTGCCGAACATGATGGTCGCAACCTTCGATCCTTCGCCAATGCCGAACCAGATGATGAAAAGTGGCAGAAGGGCAATTTTCGGGATCGGGAAAATGGCGGAGACGAGCGGCTGCAGACTGGAGCGGGCGAGGGAGGAAAGCCCGATCAAGACACCCACGAAAACGCCGAGGATCGTACCCGCCGTCCAGCCCAGGACCAGTCGTTGCAGGGAGGCCGAGAGATTTTTCCATAAAAGCCCCGAATGGACGAGATCCATGAAGGAGGCCCAGGCCTCCGACGGGGCGGGAAGGATCAGGTTGCTGATGAAGCCGGTCCGGCTGCCAAATTCCCAGAAGGCAATAAGGCCGATGAAAACAATGGGCGCGATGATGCGCTTCGGCTTCGGCAAAAAGCCGCCGCCCCGGAAAGGAACGGATTTCGCCTCGCTATTTTGCGAAAGGGAAGCAGGATCAATCGGACGATCAGACATTAAGAAGCTCCCGATCCGCGGCAAGCGCTTCTTCGCGCATCAGGTTCCAGAGCCGCTTCTGGATGGCTTCAAGCTCGGGATTATCGTTTGTTCGCGTCTCGATCGGCATGTCGATATCGACAATCTCGCGGATCTCGCCCGGGCGGCGCGACAGCACCACAATGCGATGGCCAAGCCGCACGGCTTCGGCAAGGTTATGGGTAACATAGACGGCGGTATAATGCTCCTTCGTCCAGAGATCGACGAGATCGTCCATCAGAAGCTCCCGCGTCTGGCTGTCGAGCGCCGAAAGCGGCTCATCCATGAGGAGGACGGCGGGACTGACCGCTAAGGCGCGGGCGATGGCAACACGCTGCTTCATACCGCCTGAAAGCTGGCGCGGATAGGCGCCCTTGAATTCCGAGAGCTTGGTCCGGGCCAGCACATCGTTGATGATATTCTGCCGGGCTTTTGCAGACAGCGCATGATCCTCCAGCACCAGCGAGACATTGTCAGCGACTGTCCGCCAGGGCAGCAATGCAAAGTCCTGAAAGATATAGGTGAGGGGGTTGAGGCTTTCCGATGGCGGCGTCCCGATCTGCAGCACGTCGCCCGATGCCGGGCGTTCCAGCCCGCCGATGATGCGAAGAAGCGTCGACTTCCCGCAGCCCGACGGGCCGATAATGCAGACGATCTGCCCTTTTTCAATATCGAGACTGATATCCCGAAGGACCTCAACCTCATCATAGCGATGGGCGATATGGCGAAGGCTGAGGTCCATGGAAATCAGAAGGTCTTGACGTAGTCCGTATTGACGAGGGTGTCGAGGGTGATGGTGCCGGAAACCAGCCCCTCGCTCTTGAACCAGTCAAGCTGGTCCTTCACGCTGGTGACGTTGAGCGCCGCATCCTTGTTGACGCGCATTGCACCATTAATGATAGACGGCGCCGCCTTGTCGAGCGGTTTGTCCGCATAGACATATTTATGGATCAGCGCGACCATGTCCTCGGCGGCCTTGTCGCCCGCCGTCTTGTCGACGAGGGCGGCGTTGAAATCATCCGCGCCCTTGGAGAAGGCAGCGAGGAAGCGCTTCGTCAGGTCTTTCCTTTTCTCCGCATTATCGGTGGAGGTGAAGACGGTCGTCACCTGATAGTCCGGGATATAATCGGCGATCATGCCGATCTGTTTAACCTGCCCGCCTTTCAGAAGCGCCTTCGCGATATGCGGGACGATGGCCCAGGCATCGACCTGACCGGACTTCAATGCGCCGATAACCGCGCCGACCTTCTGCAGCGGGACAAGCTTCATATCGCTCGTCTTGAAGCCTTCCTTCTCGGCGATTTTATGCGCCATGTAATGGAAGGAGGACCCGGACTGCGTGATGCCGAAGCTGTGGCCCTTCAGCATGGACGGTTTGGTGAGGCCCGCATCATAGGCGGCCTTGGAGGCGAGAATGATCTGTCCGTCGATGCCGGGTTCTTCCTGCAGCGCGCCGCCGATCACCTTGATCGCGCCTTTCTGCGCAAGATTGATCAGCGCGCCGGAAATGGCGGTAATGCCGTAATCCACATCACCGGAGGCAATGGCGACGGCCATCGGCTGCGCCGCCTGAAAGAACTTGAATTCGACATCCAGTCCCTGTTCCTTGAAATAGCCGCGCTCGAAGGCGACAAAGCTCGGCGCATGACTGGTGAAATGAAGCGCGCCGACGACGATCCTGTCGGCCGCCTGGGCCTGGGTCCCAAGGGCGGTGATTGCGGTAAGCGCGGTAAGGGCGCCAAGAACGGATTTGCTGAACCGGCGACGGGTCATAGAAAACATGGATTAGTCTCCCTGAAAGGCCGCCTTGCGGCGGATTGTTGTTGTCCGATATCTACGGAATTAATTCAGACTCTGTCAAATGATTTAGAGCGGCTGCTCCTGCCCGCCGATCCAGCATTTTTGAACCGATCCGGCATTGTCCAGCAGAAGAAGATCGGCCCGCGCCCCGACCGCGATGCGGCCTGCATCGAGGCCGAGGAAGGCTGCCGGCACGCTCGACGCCATGGAAAGCGCGGCGGCCTCGCTCTGGCCAAGTAGCCCCGCCGTGTTCCGGACGGCCCGCGCCATATCGAGGGCGGACCCCGCAAGCACACCGTCCCTTGTTGCAAGCCGCCCGTCTTTCAGCAGGATTTCACTGCCTCCGAAGGAAAAACCCGTCATGTCCGTGCCCACCGTTGCCATGGCATCAGTCACCAGCATCATGTGGCCCGCGCCTTTCGCCCCTATGGCGGCTTTCAGGGTCGCCGGATGCACATGATGGCCGTCGGCAATGATGCCGCAATAGACATCCGCTGTTTCAAGCGCCGCACCGATAATCCCAGGCGCGCGGCTCTCCATCGGCGGCATGGCGTTGAAAAGATGGGTAATGCCCGTAACACCCGCCTTGAAGGCCGCCTTGGCCGTCCCATAATCGGCGATGCTGTGCCCGGCGGAAACACGAATGCCGGCCCCCGCGAACAAGGCGATATCCTCCAGAAGAACACGTTCGGGGGCAAGGGTGACAAGGACATGGCCAAGGCTCTTCTGCGTCGCCAGCTCAAAAAACCCGGGATCGACGGCACGCAACTTGGCCGCGTCATGCACGCCTTTCTTTGCGGGATTGAGATAAGGACCCTCAAAATGAATACCGCGGATGCCGGGCAGGCCTTTTCGAATGGCCTCCGATACAAGCGCCGCGCAGCGGACCATCACCTCGAAATCATCGCTGATCACCGTCGGAAGGAGGGAGGTCGTGCCGAACCGCCGGTGCGCTTTGGCCATTTTTTCAAGATCCGCAAGGCTTGTGCAGTCATTAAACATCACGCCCCCGCCGCCGTTCGCCTGAATATCGACGAACCCCGGAACGAGCGCGCCGCCCGCAAGCCTCTCGATATTCATATCGTCCGGCAGCATTTCGAGGGGCGTCAGGGCCGTAATCATCCCCCCCTCCATCACGAGAGCAAGATCATTCCGCCACCCCTCTTCCGTCAAGATCTTCTGGGCACTCAAAGCCTTCATCATTTCCCCTCCCGCCGGTTGCGGTTCTGAAGACCGGTTCCTTCCCTCAACATGCGCCAGGCGCCCTCGAAGGTATCGCCTTTCGGATCGGTCAGGCGCGCGAGACTGTCATCGGAGAGCCAGGGACGGATCGGCCCGGCCAGTCCGCCGATATGACAAATCTTCTGAAGGCCGCGCGATTTCAGCGCCTCAAGAAGTTCATCGACTTCGGCGGCGACCGTCATGATCAGCTCACGTGCAACACCGTCGCCCGCATCGGCAGCTTCGAACAGGATCGGCGCGAAGGCCCCGAAGTCGGCGGGCCGCGCATCTCGCGCCCAGCGGGAAACCTCGCCCGGCGTCGTGCCGATCTGCTCCAGCACCGCATCGCACCCGGCGGAGGAGGGACGAAGGCCATCCAATGCCTGCAGGGCGCGGCGAACGGCAAGATGGCCAAGCCTGGCGCCCGATCCCTGATCGGAGATGGCGAAGCCCCAGCCGCCGAACTCAAATGTCTCATCGTCGATTTTTCCGAAGGCGCAGGCCCCCGTGCCGGTAATGAGAAGGCCGCCGTCACCGCCCGCAAAAGCGCCGATCTGCGCAACGAAGGCATCCGTTTCGCCGGTCAGGCTCGCAAAAGGATGGGCGGTTTCGGTGAATTCCCGCCGAACTGCGGGTTCATTCAGTCCGGCCACGGCGAGAGAGGCCTGAAGATTGGATAAGGGCGTTGGATTATCAAGCACCTCCAATGCCTCTCGGGCCGCGCGAAAAACCTCGCTCAATGCCGGGGCGAGACCGGCGGAGACATTGGCGGGACCGCCGGTGCCTTCCGCAAGACGTTTACCGTCCGCCGAAAGCAGCCGCACGCGGCACCAGCTGCCGCCGCAATCTGCCACCAGATATGTCGGCTTTTCCGCCTCTTGCCCCATTCTTTTTTCCCTTGGCCCCATCGCCTTTAAAGTAATTTCTTATTTCCTTTGCCCCAATTTGAAATTCGGTTGGCCGATTTGGGACGATAGGATGCATCAGTCTACAGGGACCTGTATCTTAACTGCAATGGCAGGTATTTAATAAAGATGAAAACTGAAGTTGCCATTATCGGTAGCGGCCCGTCGGGTCTGCTGCTGGGTCAACTCCTTCATAGCCAGGGGATCGACAGCATCATTCTGGAGCGGGTCTCCGCCGACCATGTCTTGAGTCGCATTCGCGCCGGTGTGATCGAGGAAGGCTTCGCCAGTCTGATGAAGGAAGCGGGCATCGCCGATCGCATGCAGGCGGAAGGGGAAGTCCATCACGCGGTCGAAATCGCCGTCGGCGACGATCTGCATTCCATCGATCTTTTTGATCTCACCGGCGGCAAGTCCGTCACCGTCTATGGCCAGACGGAAATCACGCAGGACCTGATGAAGGCCCGCGAGGCCAGCGGACGGCGCAGCTTTTACGAAGTTGCAAATGTGTGCCCGCAAAATTTCGATGGCGACAGCCCCTTCGTTACTTTTGAGAAAGACGGTGAAGCCCACCGCATCGATTGCGACTATATCGCGGGCTGCGACGGGTTTCATGGTGTCTCCCGCCCCGCAATTCCGGACGGGGTGCTCACCGAATATGAACGGGTTTATCCCTTCGGCTGGCTTGGCCTACTTGCCGATACGCCGCCGGTTAATTTCGAGCTTATCTATATCAAGCATGAGCGGGGCTTTGCGCTTTGCAGCAAACGCTCCGAAAGCCGGAGCCGGTATTATCTGCAGGTGCCCTTGGGTGAGAAGGTGGAGGACTGGTCAGACGATCGCTTCTGGGAAGAGCTGAAACGCCGCCTGCCATCCTCCGTTGCCGATAACCTCGTGACCGGCCCGTCGCTGGAGAAAAGCATCGCGCCGCTTCGGAGCTTCGTCGTCGAGCCGATGCAGTATGGCCGCCTGTTTCTGGTCGGCGATGCGGCGCATATCGTCCCGCCGACAGGAGCCAAGGGCCTCAATCTCGCGGCAAGCGATGTCGCAACGCTTTATAATATCCTGAAGCGGGTTTATCAGGACAACCGGACCGATCTCATCGACCGCTATTCGGAAATTTGCCTTCGCCGGGTCTGGAACGGGGTGCGCTTTTCCTGGTGGATGACCAAGATGCTGCATCATTTCGACGAGGACAAATTCGAGGACCGGGTTCGCGATTCCGAACTCGACTTCTTCCTTGCCGATGAAAACCGACGCCGCATTCTGGCCGAGCAATATGTCGGCCTGCCCTACGAGCCGGTGGAATAAGCGTTAGGGGCGGCGCAGCCTATTAAAGCCGTCCTCCCGGCTTACGCGCTGCCCCCTTTTTTCGTTCCGCCCTACCAGACGCCGAAATAGATACCGCGCTTCTTCGCGGTATCGGTCCGTTTCTCGATATCCTCATGGGAGATGGTGGTTCGGTTGCGGCGTTTGCGCAGCCAGTCGTTCAGGATATCCTCCATCTCGATCAGGATGGCGGCATGATCCTCTGACTGGCCGAGATCATGTAACTCCTTTGGATCGGTTTCCAGATCAAAGAGTTGCGGATCATACTTGTCATAAGAGATGAACTTCCAGCGATCCGTCCGGACCATATAGGCGCGCGCCTCGTCAGGTGCCAGCCCGAGCGTAAGCCGCGCGCCCCGGAAG
>SBHH01000121.1 GCA_006226265.1 Alphaproteobacteria bacterium
CGGCCCTTCGGAAAATCTGTGAGAGCGAGAACATCTCGATCAACGAGTTTTGCTGCAAAGTCGATCAGGATACCAAACGGCGTGAACATTCCCGCACTTCGCGTATTCGCTCCGCCATTCTGGAGCATTATCTTAATCAGCAGGAAATGACAAGGAACTGACGGCTAGAGCACCAGCCAGAGCAGCGCGGGGAGGGTGAGAAAGGACAGCAATGTCGAGATCAACACCATTCCCGCCACATGCGTATGCGCCCGGTTGTAGCGCAGCGAGAAGAGATAGTTGAAAACCGCGACGGGCATGCTGCATTCGAGAATAAGAACGCCTCGCTCCAGCCCCTGAAGGCCGAATAATGTTGAAAGTGCGAGGCCAACCAGGAATCCCATGACAAGCCGGAGAACCGAAAGGCCCGCCGCCAGCTTGATATGATTGATCGAGAGGCCGGCGAGACTGACGCCGAGGGCAAGCAGCATCAAGGGGATGGTCAGGCTGCCAAGAAGATTGGTCGTATGGGTGATCCATTCGGGGGCATGCAGACCGAGCGACTTTGCGCCGAGCCCGATCACAACCGCATAGATAAGCGGCGTCCTCAAAAATTGGGAAATGGAATTCGTGCCGGCGGACAGCCAGATGCCAAAGGTGAATTGCAGGATCGAAAAGACCATAAAGACGGCGATAGCGAGTGCGAGGCCCGGCTCTCCGAACGCAAAGAGACAAAGCGGCAATCCCATGTTACCGGCGTTCGGGAACATCAGGCCCGGCAGGTAGTTCCGGACGTCGAGCCGTAAGGCGCGAAGGATCAGAAAGCCGATGATGCAGAAGGACGCGGCCGATAAAAAGGCGATCATTGCGAAATGAAAGAAGACGCTTAACTGCATTTCCAGCTTGTCGAGGGTTGAAAAGATCAGCATCGGCGCGCCGATATTGGTCACCAGCCCGGTCACCGTCTCGGTATTAAAGGTGCGGCCGCTTTTTGCCCAATAAAAGCCAAGCCCCGCCGTGATAACGACAGGCGCGATGATGTTCAGCATGATTTCAAACATGAGGTACTACTCTTATGTCTCGGGGCTCTCCAGCGGATCGAGTTCCGTGACACGCAACTCTGTTATCTGGTTATGTTCTTTTTTTAGGATTTCGAATTTATAGCCATGAAACATGAAAACCTGCCCCACTTCCGGAATGATTTGCGCCTCATGAATGACCAGCCCGGCGATGGTGGCCGCCTCGTCATCGGGAAGGGACCAGTTGAGCTGTCGATTGATGTCTCGGATGGTGACATCCCCCTTGGTGACGACCTTTCCGTCCTTCAGCTGTTTGATATCGCTGACGGCAGGGTCATGCTCATCCGCGATATCGCCGACGATTTCCTCCAGGATATCCTCGAGTGTGACAAGGCCCATCAGAGCGCCATATTCATCCACGACCAGTGCAAAATGGCTTTTCCGTTCCAGAAAGGCTGTCAACTGGCTGCGAAGGGTCGTGGTCTCGGGTACGAACCAGGCTTCCAGTGTAATTGTCTCGATATCCAGCTTCTCATATTCCCCGTTGAGCGGAATAACGGCGCGCAGAAGATCTTTGGCATGGACTATTCCGATAATGTTTTCCGGATTGTCCTTCCAGAGGGGCAGGCGGGTATAAGGGCTGCTCAGGACCTGTTCGATAATCTCCTGAACCGGCTTCGAGGCATCCACCATCTCAACATTCTTGCGATGGATCATGATGTCGGACATGTCGATTTCATCCATATCGAGAATGGAATCGAGCATATAGCGTTCATGCATGATGACGCCCGCATCTTCCGAATGCAAATCGATCGCGCCGCGCAGTTCATCCTGCGCCGCATCGCTCGAAGCCTCACTGTCACCCTGATAGCGTAGTCCTGCAAGGCTCAAGGTGGCATCGACAATTGTGTTGACACCGAGAACGATAGGAGAGAGCAGAAAGATTGCTGGCCTGAGGATGGGGGCGACGAAAAGCGCAACAGGGATGGTTCGGCGAAGGGCGACCGTTTTTGGCAGGACTTCCGCGAAGACAAGAACCAAAAGGGTCATGATCAGGGTGGCATAAAAAACGCCGATGTCGCCGAACATGGAAATGAACAGGCTCGTAGCAAGCGAGGATGCCAGAATATTGACCAGATTGTTGCCAAGCAGAATGGCGCTGATCAGCTTGGTATGCTGATCGCGGAGGCGGTTGACAAGGCCTGCGCGCCGGTCGCCGGACTGCTCCATCTGGTGCAGCCGGGCGCGGCTCGCCCCTGTAAGCGCCGTCTCCGAGCCAGAGAAAAAGGCGGAAAACAGCAGCAGAAAGAAAATTGCCAGCGGCAAGATTATCAGGGTGATGTCCATTTCTGTTTCCGTTCTATTGCTCCTTTTGTAGCGAGGTCAGGCGCCAGCCGGCAGCAGTCGCCGAAGAGTGCCAAGGATATCCTCCTCCCGAACCGATTGGGTGGTGAAAGCTTCACCAATCGCCTTCATCAGGATGAAGGTGAGCTTGCCGCCAGAGATTTTCTTATCCTGTCGCATATGCGCCATCAGGTGGTCCGCCCGCCAAGTGACATTGGTGAGACCGGGAACCGAAACGGGAAGACCGGCCTGTACGAAATGCGCGCGGATGCGGCTTACTTCCTGCGGTTCAAGAAAGCCGCTATCGGCGGAATATTCGGCGGCCATCACCATGCCGATCGCAACTGCCTCTCCATGCAGGAGGTCGGGACCGAAGCCGGTTTCCGCTTCCAGTGCATGGCCAAAGGTATGCCCGAGATTGAGAAGGGCGCGCACGCCGCCTTCGCGTTCATCCAGGGCGACGATGCGGGCCTTTGCCTCGACACTTTTCTGGACGGCCGTGATGCGGGCCGCGATATCGCCCTCGACGACGTCCTTGCCATAGGTCTCCAGCCATTCGAAGAAACCGAAATCGCCGAGCAGGCCGTATTTCACCACCTCCGCATAGCCCGCAAGGACTTCCCGCTTCGGAAGGCTTGCAAGCAGCCCGACGTCGGCGAGAACGAGACGAGGCTGGTAGAAGGCGCCAATCAGGTTCTTGCCCTGCGGCGTATTGATGCCGGTCTTGCCGCCGACAGAGCTGTCGACCTGGGCAAGCAGGGTTGTCGGGATTTGGATGAAGCCAATACCCCGGCGTAAAGTTGCTGCGGCAAAACCGGTCAGATCGCCGATCACGCCGCCGCCGAGAGCGACGAGGGTTTCGTCCCGCTGGATCTTGGCGTCCAGAAGCCTTCCCATCAATTCGCCATATGTTGCAAGACTTTTAGTCTTTTCGCCGGCGGAAAGGACAATGGAGACATGATCTATTCCCGCCTCGATGAGCGAGGTTTCGAGGTTGCCGAGATGAAGCGGAGCAACATTTTCATCGGTAATGATGGCAACGCGCGGGTGTTTAAGGACCGGCCGGATATACTTGCCTGCCTTGGTGAGAAGGTCGTCGCCAATCAGAATGTCGTAGCTCCGATCCCCGAGGGAAACAGGGACGAAAAGCGGGCCGGTATTTTCGGGCGATGAAGGTGACGTCATGAGCCTCATGCCTGCTTCTGATACTCGGCCAGCGCCGCGATGATCTTGTCGACGACAATTTCATGTGGGCCTTCCCCGCTATCGACGACAATATCGGCCTCCGAATAGACGGGATAGCGTTCATCCATCAGCCGCTTTAGCGTGTGGCGGGGATTGCCATTCTTCAAAAGCGGTCGATTGTTACGTTTCATGCAGCGCTTATAAAGGACATCAAGGTCTGCGCGCAACCAGATTGAGCATGCCATACGGGTAATCAGCAAGCGGGTTTTTTTGTTCATGAAGGCGCCGCCCCCGGTCGCCAGGACATGGCGCGGTTCGCGCAGCAATCGGGAGATGACTTTCCGCTCCCCCTCCCGGAAGGCCTCTTCGCCGTGAAGCTCGAAAAACTCGGGGATCGAAAGATTGGAAGCGGTCTCGATCTCCGCATCCGCATCGCGAAAGGGTAGGTTGAGCTTGGCCGCAAGACGGCGACCGACCGAACTCTTACCAGCTCCCATCAGGCCGACAAGAACAATCGTCTTTTTACCCTGTCCGTCTTTCCGGACCCGCTTCCGGGAAAGAGGGGCTGCCCGGGAATCTCTTTTCTCGTTCATACTGCCACTTTTCACTGTCCGGACTTGCTCCACGACTCGAACCTGACGCAAGGTTGTTGATGTATTTCTCCGAACCGTGCTAATCAGTAATGCCAAATTTATATCATAAATGCAGTTTACTGCTCCGAATAGCAACAACTTACCGGCGGCTGCGCCGGGATTTGGTCGTCGAACTCTGGATATCGTGAGTTAAAATGTCAAAATTCGCTCTATTTCTGCTTTTTCTCGTGGCTGCTGTCGTGGTCGGGGGCGGTGTTTTCCTGTCCGCCTGGGATATCCCGGCGCCGACAACCAAGGTCGAGAAAGTGATACCGAATGACCAGTTCCCGAAGTAGTGTCGCATTTTTGATTTGTGGCATTGTCTTGTTGGCGGCCAGTTGCGTGGCTGTTGCGGCCCCGGTTCAGGCGCAGGAAAAGCCGCTTAGCCTTGTGCCGCTTCTGAACCAGGACGGCAAAGCGGTTCAGCAGAACGGACAGGTCGCGCCGATTCAAGGCGGCGGAAATACGGCGCCGCAAATTCAGCCGCAGAATACAGTCGAACAGGCCGAGCCAAAACTTCCTGAAAAAGGAGAGATGAACGGCACCGTCCTCGTGCAGCCCCTTGGCAGTCTCGATGAGGCGTCGGTCGGCACGCTTGGCAGTTCAAACGGGGGCTTCGGCCCCGATATGTGGCGCGGAACGCCGCCTTCACGTATCAAGACCCTTCTTTCCATGTTGCCCGTTGCCAATTCCCCGTCCATGCAGGACATGTCGCGACGGCTTTTGCTGACGGCGGCGGCAATCCCGCAAGGGGGCGACCGGTCTGGCGAGTTGCTTTCCATCCGAATCGGCAAGCTTCGCGAAAGCGGCCATGTCGCGGCGGCGGCTGCGCTACTTGACCGGCTACCCGCATCGGCGCTGACGCCTGAGCTCGAAAAATCCGCTATCGAATTGCTGCTGCTGCAGGGCAAGAACAAGGAGGCTTGCGATCAGGTGAACGCCGCTCCCGTTTCTGCAAAGGGCCGTTTCTGGGAAAAAGTTGGCATCTTCTGTGAGTTGATTTCCGGGGAAATGACAAAGGCGGAAATTGGTATCAGCCTGCTGGAGGAAGAGGAGGGCAGGGATGGCCTGTTCTTTGCCCTGTTTGATAGATTGGATGGCGGCAAGGCGGCCCTGCCGGACACGGATCAGCCGCTGACGCCGCTTCATTTTGCGATGATGTCGGTTGCGGGCCTTCAGATGTCTTATGCAAAAGCCGAAAAGGCAGGATATGATCTTCTCTGGGCGCTTGCAAAACAAACGACGGCAACCAAGGACAGCCGTTTCATGGCGGCTTATGCCTCGCTCGCCGTTGACAGCCTTCCGGCGGATTTACCGCGACAGCTGATCAAACAGGGCGCACTTGAGGGCGACGATGACGGATCCGTTGATCTCCGCCATATCGCGGCGCTCTACCGGCAGACGGAAAGCGAGCATATTCCGGAGGAAAAGGCGCGTCTTCTTAGTGAAATCTGGGCGTCGGGGGACCAAGACAATTCCTATCTGGCGGCTGGAAGGCTCTCGCTTCCGCTTCTGCAAAGCCTCGACCCTGGTGTTGCGGGCGGCGAATTCGAGCTTGACGCGCTTGGCCTTCTTCTGATGAATGATGATAATGCCGATGCTATGGCTTGGGAACGGGCGATTCGCCGCGCCGCGCTGCGGGGCACGGAGGCGGACCGGCAGTCGGCGACCCGCCAGATCGCGCGCGCTGATGCCTATATGCTGATTTCCGGACTGGCGGGTATTGCCCGCTGGACCCCGAGCCATTTCAAGGAAGCAGCCTTTGCCAAGGGAAACGGGATGGAGCAGCCTGACAACTTGGGTTTCGTGCTTGCCATGCTGGCGGCTCTTGACGAAGATGTTCCAGATGCGCTCTGGGCGGAGGCGCTTGGAAAGGGACAGATGCCCGAAACAGGTACTTCGAACGTCGTGATCTCGAAAAATCTGGAAATTGCCGCCGACGCAGACAGGATTGGCGAGACGGTGGCACTGTCCCTCGCAGCGCTTGGTGATGGCGGACCCGCAAACGCAACGGTCGGGACACTCTCGCTTGTGGTCCGGTCCCTTCAGAAGATTGGCCTTGAAAAAGAGGCCCGCCGCCTTGCGCTGGAGGCGGCGGTTTTGCGGAATCTCTGACGATGTCCCGGCATCTGCTGGACGGATTTCTGGAAATGATGCTCTCCGAACGGGGGGCAGCGGAAAACACCCTGCAAGGCTATTGCCGGGATATAGAAAGGTTTGAGGAATTTCTGACGGCGCGGAAGAAAAGCGCGCTGACCGCAGATTCATCGGACATCCGGGCCTTTCTTGCTTCCCTCGACCGGCAGGGCCTGAAAGCAAGCACCCATGCGCGCTGTCTCACTTCCATCCGGCAGTTTTTTATTTATCTGCTGACCGACGATCTTCGAAATGATGATCCCTCCCTCAATATCGACAGTCCTAGGGTTGGCCGTCGCCTTCCGAAATATCTGAGCGAGGAGGAGGTGGACCGGCTTCTCGCCGCGACGGACGGGCCGGCGCCAGACCAGCGGCGGATGGCCTGCATGATGCATCTGCTTTATGCGACGGGTCTTCGGGTGTCGGAGCTTATTTCGCTGCCGTTTCCTGTCCTTAGGGAGGAGGAGCGGTTTCTGATCGTGCGCGGCAAGGGCAACAAGGAGCGGCTGGTCCCGGTCAATCAGGCATCCCGCGACGCGGTTAGCCGGTATTTAAGGGTTCGCGATCAATATTGTGCGGAAGGCACCCATTCGCGCTGGCTCTTCCCGTCGTGGGGTGAGACCGGGCATCTCACGCGACAGCGTTTCGGCCAGATGCTGAAACAGCTTGCCATCGAGGCCGGGATCGATCCGAAACGGGTCTCGCCCCATGTTCTTCGTCATGCCTTTGCAAGCCATCTTCTCGCGAACGGGGCCGATCTTCGCAGTTTGCAGAAAATGCTCGGTCATGCAGATATCTCGACGACGCAAATCTATACCCATGTCCTGCAGCAACGCCTGATGGAGGTCGTCTCGAAGCATCATCCGCTCGCAGATGCAAAATAAATGGCCGGAAAGCTTGACAGCATGGACGCCCTGCCGCACTTTCCAGACACTTAATTCATGAGCAAATAATAAAGAAGGTACACCCCAATGAGCTTTACCATTCCGGAACCCTGTACGTCCCGCCTGAACCGTTGCGAACTGGCCGTTCCCGGCTCCAGCCCGCATATGTTCGAAAAGGCGGCCAAGTCCGACGCCGACGTCATTTTCCTTGATCTCGAAGATGCCGTTGCGCCGAATGACAAGCCGCAGGCGCGCAAGAATATCATTGCTGCGCTGCATGATATTGACTGGGGCGACAAGGTCATGTCGGTCCGGATCAATGGTCTCGACACCCCTTATATGTATCGCGATGTGATCGATGTGCTGGAGCAGGGCGGCGAACGGCTCGACGTCATCATGATCCCGAAGGTGGGCACCGCATCGGACGTCTATGCCCTCGACATGCTGGCAACCCAGGTCGAGACGGCGATTGGCCGGAAGAAAAGGATTGGCTTCGAGCTCATCATCGAAACCGCGCTTGGCATGCAGAATATCCATGAGATCGCCGCCGCCAGCAATCGGAACGAGAGCCTCCATTTCGGCGTTGCTGACTATGCCGCCTCTACCAAGGCGCGGACGACCTCCATCGGCGGGCCGAACCCTCTTTATGGTGTGCTGACGGATCCTGCGGAAGATGGCTCCCGCGATTTCCATTGGGGCGATATGTGGCATTATGCCATTGCCCGCATGGTGGTTGCGGCGCGGGCCAACGGTCTTCGCGCGATTGACGGCCCGTTCGGCGATTTCTCCGATAACGACGGTTATATCGCCCACGGCAACCGCGCGGCCATCCTTGGCTGCGAAGGCAAATGGGCGATCCATCCGAAACAGATCCCGCTTGCGAACAAAATCTTCACGCCCGCGGAAGAAGAAGTCGCCAAGGCCCGCCGTATTCTGGAAGCCATGGAAAAAGCCCAGGCCGACGGCGCGGGCGCCGTTGCCCTTGATGGCCGGCTGATCGATATTGCCTCCATCAAGCAGGCGGAAGCCCTTGTCATGCAGGCCGATATCATCGCTGCCCGGGGCTGATTGCGCGATCATAATATACAGGCAAGGCGGAACGGCTCATTGACGTAGCCGTTCCGCCAATTTATTAATCGCCTGTCAGGACATGGGAGCATGGACAGCTTATGAACAATTTTCTTGATTTTGAAAAATCGGTCGCCGACCTCGAAGGGAAGATCCGTGAACTAGAGGGGTTAGAGAACGGCAGCGATATCGAGATCAATGAGGATATTGTCAAACTGCGCCAGAAAGCGGAGCAGCAACTGGCCCAGACCTATGCGAAACTGACCCCCTGGCAGAAGACGCAGGTGGCGCGCCATGTGGACCGCCCGAAACTGAGCGATATCACGGCTCAGCTGATCGACGAGTTCATGCCGCTTGCCGGTGATCGCGCCTATTCGGACGATCACGCCATCATCGGCGGCATGGGCCGGTTCCGGGGCCGGAGCGTGATGGTGATCGGCACGGAAAAGGGCAAGGACACGCAGTCCCGGCTTCGCCATAACTTCGGCATGGCCCGCCCGGAAGGATACCGTAAGGCGCAGCGTCTGATGAAGCTTGCCGATCATTTCGGCCTGCCAATCCTCACCTTTATCGATACCTCGGGCGCCTATCCCGGCATCGGCGCGGAAGAACGCGGCCAGGCGGAGGCGATTGCCCGCTCCATCGAAGTTTGTCTGGATGTCCGGGTGCCGATGATTGCCTCTATCGTGGGCGAAGGGGGCTCGGGCGGTGCCGTCGCGCTGGCGAGTGCCAACAAGGTTCTGATGTTTGCCCATGCGGTTTATTCGGTGATTTCGCCGGAAGGCTGCGCGGCCATTCTCTGGAAGACCCGTGACAAGGCGCAGGAAGCGGCAACCGCGATGAAAATCACGGCGCAGGATCTGCTGCAGCTTAAAGTCATCGATCGGATCGTCGAAGAACCGGTTGGCGGTGCGCAACGGAATGTGCCTCAGGCGATCAACGCCCTTGGCGATGTGATTGAGGAAGAGCTTACTGTGCTTCTCAAAAAAGAACCCGGCGAGCTCCGGGAGGAGCGTCGCCGTAAATTCCTCGCTATCGGTCGGCTTGAAGCCGGCTGACAACGCTTAACTTTAAGCCTTTTAGCCGGTGAAAGCTTTCCCGAGACTTTTTACACTTTCCTGATGGACCGACCAGTGACGGCCGCCGATCATGCCGCCATCGACTAAAAGGTCGGCAGCATTCACGAAGCTGCTGTCATCGGACGCAAGGAAAAGCGCCGCCTTCGCGATATCTTCGGGCAATCCCGCACGCCGGATCGGCTGCGCCTGCGAAAGGACCTTTCCGGCGACTTCCGCCGTATCTTCTGCCGCCTGGCCTTTAAGGCCAAGGGCTTTGCCAAAAATTCCGGTTGCGATGGCGCCGGGAGAAATCGAATTAACCCGGACATTGCTCTCGCCAAGCTCCATCGCAGCGCTCCGCGTGAGCTGGAGGACAGCGGCTTTCGCGCTGCTATAGACCATCGAGGTGGAATAGCCCGCGAGATGACCCGCGATGCTGCCGTTATTGATGATGCTGCCCGATCCCTGCTTTTTCATGATCGGCGCGGCATGCTTGATGCCAAGAAGAACGCCGCCGAACAGCAGCGCCATGGCCTCCATTGCTTTCGCGAAATCGACGCCTTCGATGCTGCCGACGGGGGCAGGTCCACCCGCATTATTGAAGATGGCATCGAGGCGCCCGAATTTGTCCGCCGTGCCTTTGATCAGCGTTTCCATATCCGCCTCGACCGAGGCATCGGCGCGCACGAAATGCACCTTGTCACCGAGCCGGTCGGCGATGGCATTGCCTTCCGCCTCGCGCCGGCCGGAAAAGACGACGGTCGCGCCTTCCTCGGCAAAAATCTCAACGGTTTTCAGGCCGATCCCGCTGGTGCCGCCGGTGATGATTGTGATTTTGTCCTGTAAACGTCCCATTTTCCCAGTCTTTAATTATATA
>SBHH01000075.1 GCA_006226265.1 Alphaproteobacteria bacterium
ACGAATGGCTCTTTGCGGCAGCGATCATCGGCTATGGTCTCGGTTATCTCTGCCGCCTGCCCGCCTATCACCTGATGGGGCCGCTGCTGGTGACCGCGATTTTCCAGATGACCGGGATTACGGATGTCGCGCCGCCCATGGTGCTGGTCTATATGGCGCAGCTGGTCATCGGCACTTCCATCGGATCGCGTTTTATCGGCACCACCTTCCGTGATATCCGGAACATGATCGGCCTCAGCTTCGTCTCAACCTTTATCATGGTGATGGTAGCAACGGTGTTCGGCCTTCTCTTCTCCGACATGATCGGGGTCAGCGTGCCCGGCATCATCCTTGCCTTAAGCCCGGGCGGACTTGCGGAAATGTCACTGGTCGCCCTCGCCCTCGGCATTGATGTCGCTTTTGTCTCGATCATGCATGTGATCCGCATCAGCCTGATCATCGCAATCGTGCCGGTCGCCCACTCCAGCATCCGCCGCTTTCTCGCGCGACGGAAAAAACGGCAGGAACAGAGTTAGCGCGCGGCCGCGCGCCGCTCCACCCGGGGATAGACGAAAGCAAGGGTAACGGCCCGCATCGCCATGAACAGCATCAGCGCCGCCCAGAGGCCATGGGTGCCCCAGAAATAGCCGAACAGCTTCATCCCCGCCATATAGGCAATGAAGGAAATGATCATGCCGTTCCGCATCTCCTTCGACTGCACGGCGCCAATGAAAATCCCGTCCAGCTGATAGGACCAGATGGAGATAAGCGGCGCGGCCACCAGCCAGGGCAGGAACTCATAGGCACGGGCGCGCACCTCCGGAATGCCCGTTAGAAGGTCGATTATATTGCTACCAAAGAAGAAATAGACGAGCGCATAGAGGCCGGAAACCACCAGCGCCCAGAAGCCGGAGACATAGACGATTTCCCGCAGACGATGGACTTCGCGCGCACCGACGGCAGTCCCGACCAGTCCTTCCGCCGCGAAGGCGAAACCATCCAGCCCAAAGGCGATGAAGTGCATGAAGTTCATCAGAACGGCAATGGCGGCAAGCGTGATGTCGCCTTCCTTCGCCGCCTCCGCCGTGAAATAGGCGAAGGAGAAAATGAGCAGAATGGTGCGGATAAAGATATCGAGATTGACCGCCATCAACCGGACCAGCCGCTTTAAATTCCGGATCGCGATCCAGTTCCAGACACCGCCGATACGGACCAGTTCCTTCCGGATAATGTAAAGACCCAAAAGAAGCGCCGCGCTTTCAGATATCGCCGTTGCCGCGGCGACGCCCGCCACATCCCAGCCGAACCCCAGCACGAATGTCAGATCGAGGATGACATTGAGGCTGTTCATGAAAATCTGGATAACAAGGGAGGAGCGCGTCTTGCGGATGCCGATGAAAAAGCCCATCAGCGCATAGTTCGCGAGCACCGCTGGCGCGCCCCAGATGCGGATCGCGAAATAGCGCGTCGCGCCCGCCTCCACCGCCTCGGAACCATGGACGAGTTTCAGCGCGACCCAGAGAACGATGCTTTGCAACAAAAGGATCAGGACGGAGATAAAAAGCGAGAGCATCAGCGCGCGGGCCAGCACAGCGCGCATTTCATCCGCATCCTTCTCGCCTGCCGCCTGGGCGATAAAGCCCGTCGTCCCCATGCGGAGGAAGCCGAAGCCCCAATAGAGGAAGCTGAAAACCATCGCGCCGATGGCGACCGAGCCGATGTAATGCGGATCGGGGAGATGTCCGACAACCGCCGTATCGACAGCGCCCAAAAGCGGCACTGAGGAATTCGAAAGAATAATCGGCCAGGCGAGCCGCCAGGTTTCCTTATGGCTCGGCAGGGAGAGAAAATCTCTGATCCGGGACATCAGAAACCCAACGCGTCACGAAGCCGGTAGCCGACCATCGCGACAGGCACGAACCAGGGCGTGCCGTTGTAATAGAGGCGCCCGTCAAAGGGGATATCATCGAAGGCCGTCGCCCCCTCCGGCTGCCCCAGAATTTTAAGCGCCGCCTTATGGCCGAGATAGCCCGACATGGCAACGCCCGAGCCGCAATAGCCCATGGCGTAATGAATGCCGTCATGCGCCCCGATGGTCGGCAAGGCGTGGAAGTCATAGGCGACCTTGCCGGACCAGACATGGCTGACCGCGACGCTTGATAATTGCGGGAAAATCTTCGTAAGCGCGATTTTAAGCGACGCTGCCTCCCCCGCCGGGGACATCGGCAGAATGCCGGGACGCGCGCCCAGAAGCACGCGTCTGCCATCCGGCGACGGGCGGTAATAGCTCAGCATCTTGCGGCTGTCGGTGATCATCCGCTTCGTCGGGAAAAGGCTGGTGACGAGATTTTCGGAAAGCTCCTCCGTCGCGATCATGGTGCTGCCGATGGGAATGACCCGCTTCTGCAGAAAGGGCAGCAGATCACCGGAATAGCCATTGGTCGCGATCAGAAGCTGACGGCAGCGAAGGGCTCCTTTCGGCGTGCTGACGATAAAACCCTCCACCTCCTTCGTGATTTTCCCCGCCCGGAGCGGCGCAATGATACTTGCGCCCGCCTTTTCCGCGGTGGCGGCCAAGCCCTTCACATATTTGGCCGGATGCAGGCCGCCCGTATGATGTTGCCTGAGACCGCCTTTGTAAATCTTGCTGTCGACATCCTCCGCATAGCCGTTCGGACCGACAATTTCCTCCGGGATATCGAAATATTTTTCGCGAAGCTCAAAATCCCTTTTCATGCTGTCAAGGTCTTTATCCAGCACCGCCGGGTAAAAGCGCCCGGTGAGCGCGAGATCGCAGTCGATCCCCTCCTCCTCGATCAGGTTTTTGATGAAAGAAACCGAGGCGATGGCCTCGTTATAAATGGCAATCCCCTTCTCATGGCCATAACGGGATATCAGGCCGCCAAGACCGCCTTTCAACAGATTGCCGACCATGCCGCCGTTCCGGCTGCTGGCGCCAAAGCCCGGCTTTTCCGCCTCCAGCACCGTGACCGACAGCCCCGCTTTTACGAGGGTGAGCGCCGCCGACAATCCGGTAAAGCCGCCACCGATGATGCCGACATCGACTTTTTCCTCCGGCAGGTGGCTTTCAACGGCAAGAGGCCGGGCCGCGTCCCACCAGTAAGGCACCGTCTTTAAATCGGCTGCCATCGCGTTGGTCATATTAGGCTTTTCCGCTTTTCGACAATTCAGAAGGTTAATGTTGAGCAGACATCATCGCATTTCACAAGCGCGGATTTCAGGTGATTTGCATTTTTCCCTGTGACATCCTATCTGATAATCGAAGCATATGGCGGGCGGAGAATTAGGTGGCGAAAGACATCGACAAGCGCAAGACGGCATCGACACCGGATGCCGTTGCCGACTTCCTGAAACAGGTCGCGGCAACACCGGTCCGAAAGACCGACGGCAGGAACGGCCGGCTTATCTTCGCCATTGATGCCACGGCCAGCCGTCAACCAACCTGGGACCATGCCGCCCACCTGCAACGTGAAATGTTCGAAGAGGCCGCCGCCATCGGCGGGCTGGATTTGCAGATTGCCTATTTCCGGGGGTTTGGCGAGTTCCGCGCAACCCGCTGGACGACCGACAGCCGCGCCCTCGCCCGGCCGATGTCGAAAGTCTCCTGCCTCGGCGGACATACCCAGATCGGCAAGGTGCTGAAACATACCCTGAAGCAAACGAAGGAAGATCCGGTCAACGCCCTTGTCTATATCGGCGATTGCATGGAGGAAGATACGGACAAACTCTGCCATCTTGCCGGGCAACTCGGCCTTGTTGGTGTGCCCGCCTTCGTCTTTCAGGAAGGGCATGATCCGGTCGCCGAAACCTGTTTTCGACAAATCGCCAAGCTTTCCGGCGGGGCCTTTTGCCATTTTGACGGCGCAAGTGCGGCAACGCTTCGCAATCTCTTGCGCGCCGTCGCGGCCTATGCAGCAGGCGGGCGGAAAGCCCTCGCCGATTATAGCCGCAAGTCCGGCGGCGAAGCGCTTTTGCTTCTCGAACAGATCAGGTAATCTCTTTTCCATGCTGGCCTATTTCATCATTGGCGTTGCCCTGCTTGTTGCTCTGATCATTGGCGGGCAGAGCCTTGCGCAAGCCAATCCGAAGACAATCCTGAAAGCGCTTCGCGTTGCGGGCGTGATCATCCTTGCCCTGCTTGCAGGCTTCCTCGCCCTCACAGGCAGATTCAGCTACGCAATCCCGCTCGCCCTCGCCGCCCTCTTTTTATTGCGCAATCGATCCCTTTTTGGCGGAGCACAGCCAACACCCGGGCAAAGCTCCGGCGTCGAGACCGAATGGCTGCAGGCCTCCCTCGATCATGACAGCGGGGAAATGGACGCCCTTGTGCTCAAAGGCACATTCGAAGGGCACAAATTGTCCGAGCTTTCCCGTGCCGAACTGGGCAAACTTCACCGCGAGATTGCAATAGATGAACAAAGCCGCGCCATTCTCGAAAGCTTTATTCAGCGCCATTTCCCGGAGGATGAAGAGGACGAAAACACCCAAAATTCGAAAAGCGGAAATGAGCAACATGGGCAGGAAAGTCGCCGCAGCGAGACCATGAACCGGCAGGAGGCGCTTGATATTCTCGGGCTGGACTCCCTTGCAACGGCTGCCGACATCAAGGCGGCCCATCGGCGGCTCATGAAAAAGTTTCATCCCGATCACGACGGGTCTGACTATATGGCTGCGAGACTGAACGCGGCCAAGGACTTCCTGCTCAAATCGTCATAATTCAGTACTTGCCTAGGCCCCGGCCTAGATGCCATAAATCCGACATCCATAATAAAACGCAGGAACCGGTATGTCCCAGAAAGTCCGCAAAGCCGTCTTCCCCGTCGGGGGATTGGGCACAAGATTTCTTCCCGCAACCAAGGCCATGCCGAAAGAGATGCTGCCGGTGGTCGACAAGCCGCTCATCCAGTATGCGGTGGAAGAAGCGCGCGATGCCGGGATCGAGGAGTTTTATTTTGTCACCGGCCGGGGCAAAACCATTATCGAGGATCATTTCGACCGCTCTTACGAGCTTGAAAGCGTCCTGATCGAGCGGGAAAAGAACGCCCTTCTTGCCGAACTGCAGGCAAGCGTTCCGAAGGCAGGCACCGTCGCCTATATCCGCCAGCAGGAACCGCTCGGCCTGGGCCATGCGGTCTGGTGCGCAAAACGGCTGGTCGGCAATGAACCCTTCGCCGTTATCCTCGCCGACGATCTGATTCTGGCCGAAACCCCATGCCTCAAACAGATGGTCACAGCACGTGATAAAATGGGCGGCGGCAACATGCTGGCCGCAATGGAAGTTCTGCCGCAGCATACCTCCCGCTACGGTATCCTGAGCCCGGGCGGAGAGCAGGATAACCTCATTGAGATCACGGCGCTTGTCGAGAAACCGGACCCGGCCGATGCGCCGTCCAATCTTGCTGTTATCGGCCGCTATATTCTGGAACCGGAAATCTTCAACTTGCTTGAAAACCAGAGCCGGGGCGCAGGCAATGAAATACAGTTGACGGATGCACTTTCCGCCATCCTTGGTACCTCCCCGTTCTACGGCCTCAAATTCGACGGCACTCGCTATGACTGCGGCGACAAGATCGGATTTCTGGAGGCAAATATCGCTTTTGCCCTGCACCGTGCAGATATGCAGGACGATGTGAAGACTTTCGTAACTAAAATTGCGCAAGATGCCTGACCGCAAGTTGAGTAAAATACGAATGGAGTATATGCGATGCGTATCGCAATGATTGGAACCGGATATGTCGGACTGGTTTCCGGAACCTGTTTTTCCGAATTCGGCCATGACGTTACCTGCATCGATAAGGACGCCGGAAAGATCGACGGCCTGAATGTCGGGAAGGTGCCGATATTCGAACCCGGCCTCGATGCGATGATCGAAAAGAACGCGGAGGCGGGCTATCTGAAATTCAGCACCGACCTCAAGGCCGCCGTGTCGGAGGCCGATGCCGTCTTTATCGCCGTCGGCACGCCGAGCCGCCGGGGCGATGGCCGCGCCGATCTCACTTATGTTTATGCGGCGGCGCGCGAACTTGCCGCTTCCCTTAAAGGCTATACCGTTATCGTCACCAAATCCACGGTGCCGGTCGGCACCGGACGCGAAGTCGAGAAAGTCGTCCGCGAAGCCAACCCGGACGCGGATTTCGATATCGTCTCCAACCCCGAATTCTTGCGCGAAGGCGCGGCGATCGAGGATTTTATGCGACCCGACCGGGTTGTGGTCGGCGCCTCCTCCCAGAAGGCGCGCGATGTGATGGCCGCGATTTACCGCCCGCTCTCCCTCTTTCAGACACCGATTGTCTTTACCAGCATCGAAAGCTCCGAGCTCACCAAATATGCAGGCAATGCTTTCCTTGCGACCAAGATCACCTTCATCAACGAAATGGCGGATCTGTGTGAAAAAGTCGGCGCGAACGTCCATGACGTGGCGCGCGGCATTGGCCTTGATGGCCGGATCGGCAGCAAGTTCCTGCATCCGGGACCGGGCTTTGGCGGCTCCTGCTTTCCAAAGGATACCCGCGCCCTTTTCGAAACCTCGGTCGAAGCCTCATCCCCGCTCCGTATTGTCGAGGCGGTGATCGATATCAACGAGAAGCGCAAGCGCGCCATGGCGGAGCGGATCATCATGGCCTGCGGCGGCACGGTCGAGGGCAAGACGATTGCCATCCTCGGCCTGACCTTCAAGCCGAACACCGATGACATGCGCGAAAGCCCGAGCCTTGATATTCTGCCGGCCCTGATTGAAGCCGGTGCGCGCATCCGCGCCTTCGATCCCGAAGGGATGGAGGAAGCAAGACCGCTCCTGAAGGATGTCGAGTTCTGTGCCAATGCCTATGGAACCCTTGAAGGCGCCGATGCGTTGGCCATCATTACCGAATGGAACCAGTTCCGAGCTCTTGATCTTGATCGGGTGAAGACTGCAATGAAAGTGCCGGTTATGGTGGATTTACGGAATATTTATGATCCCCGTGATATGGCCGAGAAGGGCTTTTCCTATCACAGCATCGGACGGCCCGCATAACAAACGTGGCAGAGGGGATCAAAATTCAACATGGACAGCCACCAGTTCACATCCACCATTCTCCGGGAATATGATATCCGGGGCATTGTCGGGGAAACCCTGTTCCCAGAGGATGCCGAGGCCGTCGGTCGCGCTTTCGGCACGCTTCTGATCCGGGCCGGCCATTCCAACTGCGCCGTCGGTTTTGACGGCCGCACTACCTCGCCGGGCCTTAAAGACGCACTTGTCAAGGGCCTCACCGCAAGCGGTGTCAATGTGTTTGAAATTGGCATGGGTCCGACGCCGATGCTCTATTTCGCGACCTACGCGCTGGAAACCGGCGGCGGGATCATGATCACGGGCTCCCACAATCCGCCAAGCCATAACGGCTTCAAGATGATGCTGGGCGGCAAGTCCTTTTATGGACAGCAGATACAGGAGCTTGGCGCCCTCGCCGCCCGCGGTGATTTCGAGAATGGCGCCGGGACCGTTACCTCCCGCCCGATCATGGATGATTATGCGGCCCGCCTTCTGAAGGATTTCACCGGCGGCAAGGATCTCTCCGTCGTCTGGGATTGTGGCAACGGCGTAACCGGCGAGGCGCTTCGTAAAGTCGTGAAAAACCTGCCGGGCCGTCATGTGCTTCTTTATGATGAGATCGACGGCACTTTCCCGAACCATCATCCGGACCCGACGGTCGCCGAAAACCTTACTGATGTCATCCGCACCGTGCGGGGCACTGGCGCCGATCTCGGCATTGCCTTCGATGGCGATGGCGACCGGATCGGCGTTGTCGATAGCGAAGGCCGTATTCTCTGGGGTGACCAGTTGCTCGCCATTCTTTCACGCGAAATCCTTAAAAAAGCTCCGGGCGCGGCAATCATCGCCGATGTGAAAGCGAGCCAGGTCCTTTTCGATGCGGTCGGGGATTTGGGCGGCACGCCCGTCATGTGGAAAACCGGCCATTCCCTCATCAAATCCAAGATGCAGGAATTGAAAGCCCCGCTCGCGGGCGAGATGAGCGGACATATCTTCTATAACGATCATTTCTACGGCTATGACGACGCGATCTATGTCGCGCTTCGTTTGCTCAATATCGTTGCCTCCGCCAGCGAAACGCTTGGCGAAATGCGGGACGCCCTTCCCGAAATGGTCAATACGCCGGAACTCCGTTTCGATTGCCCGGATGAGGAAAAATTCGATGCCGTGCGCCGCATTCAGGAGAACCTTAAAACAGAAGGCGCAAACTATTCCGATATCGACGGCGTCCGTGTCAACACGGAAGACGGCTGGTGGCTCTTGCGTGCCTCCAACACGCAGGCGGTGCTCGTCGCGCGCTGCGAAGCGAAGGATGAGACGGGCCTCTCCCGCCTTAAAGCCCAGCTTGTCGCCGCCCTTGAAAAGGCCGGCGTCAAAGCCCCCGATTTCGGTTAACTTTCAACGGAAATAAATAAGGCCGGATCTCAAAGAAATCCGGCCTTATATAAGCATATGCATCACGAAGCTTACTTACGCTACATACTTCATTGACGCATGCATATGCGATCAGCTCATCTTGCCCTTCTTGACCTTCTTGATGCCCATCCAGGCCTCCCCCGAAGCCATCACGCAGGTAGCGCCGTTTGGCTGGGTCAGAACAATCGTCCAGGTGGTTCCGTCAGGGCTTGAGAAAACCTCAAGCACGCTGCCATTCGCGGCAAGGCCAGCCGCCACCGGGGCTTCCGCGAATTTTCCGCTCAAGTGTTTCGCGAGCGCGGTCCGGTCGAAGCAAACGTTCTGGGCGGATGCGTCTGTCACCTGGAATGAAAAAAATGCCGCTGCACAGAAGAACACTGCAATTCCAAAAGAAATGACAGAGCGCATGCCAGATTTTTTACGAACCGGACATCTGGTATGATTAAAGCTTAACATACGCTCCTCCTTTTCTGCGAAGCCATCGAAATATTATCCGAAAGGGAAAATACCGGGTCTATCGCCATAAGTCCGATTATAGGGAGGAAAGGTTAATATTCGCTATACGCGCAGGAATCAGCCATTTTTCATCCATCTCATTGCAAAACAAGGTTAATTTTGCGGATCGGAGCAAAAGCAGGCTAAGAAAATCAGAGGTTTTCGACTTTTTCGTCAAGCCCCGGCAGTTCCAGAGCCTTGATCAGATGGCGCAGCTCATGCCGGGCGGCGACATGGCTCATTGACATCTTCACCCCGACCCCCTTGCGGTTGAGGTCGAGCATGGTGAGGCCCTTTAAAAAGAGCTCGCGAAAGATCACGCGTTCGCCAAAGCCGGCGGCCGGACGGAAGGAAATCCGGGGTGCAAGTTTCGCCAGGATCTTCTCGATATGCCGCTTGTTATGAGCATCGGTGTGGGACAGGCGGTTTCGCATCACGACCCAGTCGATCTTGTGCTGATCGATCAGGGCACGCCGCTTTCGCTGTTCCCAGACCATTTCACTGTACCAGCTCGGCTTTTCGATCTGCAGGTTACTGGCATTGACCGTCGCCAAAAGATCGAGATCGATAAAGCTGTCATTCATCGGGGTCAGCAGGGTATCGGCGAAGGAATGACCGAGCTTGGAAATAAAGCTGTCCGCGCCCGGGCAATCGACCACGACAAAATTATTCGCATAGACAAGTTCCTGCAGCGCGGCGACGAAACGGGCGCGCTCATCGCTCTGGGCCTCATCCATATTCTTTTTCGGGCTGGGTTCGATCACGCGGAGCATCGGCATCGGCAGATCGAGCTTTTTCTTCGCGATAAAGTTCTCCCGATTCTCGATATAGCGGCCAAGCGTCTTCTGCTTGCCATCAAGATCGATCGCGCCAACGGTAAAGCCGAGCGTCAGCAATGAGACAATGACATGCATAGCGGTCGTGGATTTGCCGGAGCCGCCCTTGGCGTTGCCAACCACGATGATATGCGCGCGCGTCGGCTGTTCCTCAATGCCGGGATTTTGTTCTTCGACCGTTACCGTCACGTTTGACACGTTCTCTCGCTCCCCCGTAATCATTGTTACCAGACAGGACATGTAGCACAATATTTGGTAGTCTGCCAGTGATACCCACCCCATCATCCTGACAAGCACCCGTATCACAGCAAATATACAAAATGATTACAAGCGGATAAACCGGAGCTTTTAAAAAAAGACAGGACGGCGTGAAAAGCTGCCTAAAAACAG
>SBHH01000101.1 GCA_006226265.1 Alphaproteobacteria bacterium
TGGAAGAAGTTGGGCAAGCGGAGGCGTTATGAAACTGGACCTGCTGGGCAAGCCTGCTTTTCTTGAAAATATCGCGCATGGCAGCCTTTTCTATGTTCAGATCGGCGAACATAACTATCCCTGTCTGAAAGCCTTCCTTGTCATGAATGACAGCGAGATCGCCGATTATGTTGTCGCCTTCATGCCGTCGGAGCGGGACAGAACCCATCTGCCCCGGCTGGTGGAGGAGAGAACTCTCAACGGCAAGAGCGCCTACCGGATTGGCGATCCGGAATTCCGACCGCTCGTTTCCGAGGCGACCTTGCAGTTTCACACCGAATACTGGCCGACCCCCGGCATCGTGATCGAAGCCCATGACGCTGCCTACCTGACCGTGAAGGCCGGGCGGATGAGCCACAAGCTGATGTATCTCAATATCAGCACCGGAGAACTGCTTCCCACGCCTCCGAAGGCGCCCTTCGTCTTCGTACAGGAATGGAAGATCATCCTCAAACGCGGCAAGATGGAGCAGACGCTCATCTCCTTCCCGCCGCAGGCCGAACCGGTCCGGCTGATCAGCGAAGCCGCCCGCTAGGACCGGGAAGATCGTAAAAAACCCGCAAGCGGGCTTTCAGGAATTTCTGGTATTCAAAAGCCGGGAGGATGGTGGGCGTAACAAGATTCGAACTTGTGACCTCTGCGATGTCAACACAGCGCTCTAACCAACTGAGCTATACGCCCCTCGCGCCATATGGCGGGAACTGGCGACTTATAATCTGCAGCGAAAATCAATGCAAGCCCAAACTCGGCCTGAAATGAAAAGTTGCCACGCTTGATATCAACAGGCGGCTTTTTTCTCGAGAATCTCCTCCACCGTCTCGACAAGGGTGTTGAGATGGAAGGGCTTGGAGAGGACGCGCTTCACCCCGTCCATGGTTTCAAGCTGCTCCATCGACACGGCCGCGAAGCCGGTAATGAAGACAACCGGCAGCGACAGGCGGCGCGCGCGGGCGCGGCGGGCAAGCTCCATCCCGTTCATGCCCGGCATGACGATATCGGAGATGAGGAGGTCGATCTGGCCTGCCTCCAGCACGGGCAGGGTATCCTCCGCGTTGCGAAAGGCAATGACCTCGTGCCCGGCATTTTCCAGCGCCCGGGCAAGAAAGGGGCGCAGATGGTCGTCATCTTCGGCAAGCAGAATACGCGACATAGAAAAAACCACATAAATCCATTCAAAAACACAGGCGATCTAGACTATACTATTCTGAAGCCGCTGGCAAAAACCGTATCGCTTTACCACATTGCCATTCTGCCATCGCGTGGAGAGCAACGAGACAATGACGCCCCTTTCAGACCCGGTAAAAATTCTAATGCCCGAGGAGTGGCGAATTCCCTTCGTTTATTCCTCGCCGCATAGCGGCCGGATCTATCCGGACAATTTCGTGGAGAGTTCCAACCTCGATTTCCTGAAGCTCCGCCAGTCGGAAGACTTTCTCGTCGATCTTCTGTTCGAAAGCGCACCGGAAGCAGGCGCACCGCTCCTTCGGGCGGAATTTCCGCGCGCCTATTGCGATGCCAACCGCGAGGCGTTCGAGCTGGACCCCCGCATGTTCACGACGCCGCTCCCCGACTATGTGATGACGGCGAGTCCGAGGCTCGCCTCCGGCATCGGCACCATTCCACGCGTCGTCGGGGCGGGACAGGAAATCTACGCCGACAAGCTGGAATTCGAGGAGGCGCAGCGGCGTATCAACAATTGCTACTTCCCTTATCACCATGCGCTGCGCCAGCTGCTGGAGGAGGGGTTGAAGCGGTTCGGCGTGATCTATCTGATCGATTGCCATTCCATGCCGTCCGGCCCCTGCAAGGGCCCACGCGGCCCAAAGCGCCCGGAAATCGTGCTCGGCAATCGCTACGGCATTTCCTGCGGCCAGAGTTTTTTTTCCGCCGCGCGGGACTGCCTGAAGGATCTTGGCTACCGGATAGGCGAGAACAGCCCTTATGCGGGCGGCTTCATCACCACCCATTACGGGCGGCCGGACAAGAATATACATGCGCTGCAGATCGAGCTGTGCCGCAGCCTGTATATGGACCAGAAGACGCTCGAACCGATTGACAATTTTACCGTTCTGCAGAATGATTTACGTAAATTCATCCATGACACGGGCCGTGCCCGGAAATCTCTTTTAAGCGCATAAAGATATTCATGACAGCTCCCACCCCGGTCACGGTCCGATCTTCCCGCCCGGAAGATATCCGCGCCATCACGGAAATATACGGTTACAACGTCCTTCACGCCCTCGGCACCTTCGAGGTGGTGGCCCCGGACGAGATGGAAATGACCGCGCGGCGCAACGCCATCCTGGAGCTTGGCCTGCCCTATCTGGTGGCGGAGCAGGACGGCACCATCCTCGGCTATGCCTATGCCGGGCAGTACCGGCCGCGCCCGGCCTATCGCAACACCGTGGAAAATTCGGTCTATGTCCGCGAAGGCATGCGAGGGAAGGGCGTCGGCAAACTCCTGCTCGCTGCGGTAATCGAGGCCTGCCGCGCGGCGGGCAAGAAACAGATGATCGCGGTCATCGGCGATTCGGGCAATGCCGGGTCGATCGGGCTTCATAGCGCACTCGGTTTTCGCATGGTCGGCGTCTTCGAGAATGTCGGCTACAAGCATGACCGCTGGGTCGATACAGTGCTGATGCAGAAGTCGCTCGACGAAGAAAGCTGACTTTTCACAAAACTGGCGCACTCCTTGCTTCGATAGAGGCAGGAGAAAATTATGCGCATTCTGTTCTGGATCATATTCTTATGCTTTGCCGCCGCCCTTCCGGGACGCGCGTCTGCCATGCCCGTCGCGCCGGAAGCTGCGGAAAACGGCGAATTGTGCCATAAGGCGGTGAGCTCGGCGGAGCAGAAATACCGCCTGCCAAAACGGCTGTTGACCGCAATTTCGCTGACCGAATCCGGCCATTGGCAGAAGGAAAGCCGGGAAATGATTGCCTGGCCCTGGACAGTTTATGCCGAGGGGCGCGGCCGTTACCTGCCGAGTAAGGAGGCCGCCATCCGCGAGGTGAAGAAGCTGAAAGCGAAAGGCGTCCGGAATATCGACGTCGGCTGCATGCAGGTCAATCTCTACTATCACCCGGAGGCCTTCGATGACCTCGATGCTGCGCTCGATCCCGAAACCAATTCCCTTTACGCGGCGGAATTGCTCAAGAAACTCCGCGATGAAAGCCGGTCCTGGAATATCGCCGTTGCGCATTATCATTCACGCAATCAGGAATTCAATATCCCCTACCGCCAGAAAGTCATGAAAATCTGGCAGCAGGAGCGGCGGAAGGATACCGAGGCCCGCATGGAGCGGGCCCGCGAGGAATATCGCAAACGACGCGCGAAACTTGAAGCGCGGATGCGTGAAGCGAGCCAGCGCCGCTTCACCCAGTCCGCCGCCCGCGAGGAAAAGGCGGACAACGCCTCCTGATCCTTTCGCTCGCCATTAGCCCGCTTTTCGCCGATCCGCTTCCCAGTCGCGAAGCATTTCCTTTCGCTCCAATCCCCAGCGATAGCCATGCAGCTTGCCATCCGTGCCGATAACCCGGTGGCAGGGCACGATCAGGGAGACCGGATTGGTCGCACAGGCCCGGCCCACGGCGCGCGCGGATTTAGGCGCTCCCATGTCCTCCGCAATCTCGCGATAGGTCTTCGTCGTGCCCGGCGCGATCTTCAAGAGTTCCTGCCAGACGCGGCGCTGAAAGGCCGTGCCATACATATCGAGCGGGATGTCGGGAAGCACCTTTGCCGATTGCTCCAGAAACGCAACGATGCGCCCGGTCCAGTCGGAAAGCTCCCCGATCTCGGGGGCAATCTCCGCATGGGGAAATTCGTCGTTAAGCTCCGCCCGCAAGTCATCGTCCGACGCCCCGAAATAAACCGCGCAAACGCCGCTTCGCGTGCCTGCGACCAGCATCCGGCCCAAAAAGCAATCGGTGGTGGCATAGGCGATCTCCGCTCCCTTGCCGCCTTTCGCATAAGACGCGGGCGTCATGCCGAGCCGTTCCTTCGCCTTTTCATACAATCGGCTGGGGGAGCCATAGCCGGCGCCGTAGGCCGCGCCTGAAATGCTCTCTCCGCCTTGCAAATTCTTCTTGAAGGTTTTGACGCGAAGATTGTCGTAATAATCGACGGGCGAGAGGCCCAGCACCTTCTTGAAGCTTTTCGACAGATGATCCTCGCTATAGCCGGTTTCCTCGGCGAGGGCTTTTAAGGAAAGCTTCTCATCGGGACTTTCCGCGACATGGCGGGCGGTATATTTGCAGATCTGCCGGGTGAGCGAGAGCTTCGGATCCGCCGTTTTCTGCAAATCCGGGCGGCAGCGACGGCAGGCGCGAAAGCCTTCCGCCTCCGCCTGCTCGGGCAACTCAAAAAGGCGGATGTTTTCAGGCCTAGGGTTGCGCGAGGCGCAGGACGGACGGCAATAGATGCCCGTCGTCCGGACACCATAGACAAACTGCCCGTCCGCTTCCTTGTCGCGCGATAAGACCTGCGCCAGTCGTGTTTCCTGTAACATTGTCATGCTCCGTTTCACTATGCTTGGAAAGGAACATAGGGGCAAGGCCTGCGCGGGCCTATCCGAATTCCGATTGCATATATCGGTCTCAGGTCTGGGTCTTTTCTAATTTTGGCCCGCCCTTTTCCTTCGGCGCCTCCTCCGGCTCCGGGTTCTTCCGGCGAATGACGATATCGCCGTTTGGCAGCATTTCCGGCGCCTCATATTGCGGGATGGAACTGATGAACGCCCGAAGCGCGCTCATCAGCTTGGCGACACCCTCGATTGCCATCTGGCCCGCGCCGTCCTCCGACTGGCTTTGCGCAATGGCAGGCGTCATCGTCATCATCAGGCCAAACGCCGAGACCAGCAATAACCGTTTCATCGCATTCTCCTTCCAATCCGACCCTGATCATACATGTTCCTCTCATATTGTCATTTTCAAGGCGTATTCCAGCCGTTAAGCTGGCCGTTCCCAAGAGAAAGGCGAACCCTCATTTTCGAACTTGTCATCACGGTCGACTGGTCAGCGGCGGCGAAACCCGGCCCGGCGAGACCCAGGGCGGATCGCTGCTGGATCGCCTGGTCGGCGGGCGGCAGCCTGCCCGCGCCTGAATATTTCCGGACCCGCACAGCCTGCCGGGAGAGAATTATTGAGCTACTTCTTAGCCATCCCGATCCCGCTTTCGTCGGCTTTGATTTTCCCTTTGGCTATCCTGCCGGCAGCGGTATGGGCGGCGGACGGCAGGCGGCGGAAAAAATAGAAAAGCTCCTGTATTCCGACGAGAAAGACGCCAATAACAGGTTCGAGGCCGCGGCCCTTTTGAACGCCGATATCTCGCCGCATCCAGGCCCGTTCTGGGGCGTGCCGCCCGCAAAAGAATCGGCTCAACTCACGGTCAAAAAGCCATCTTTCGCCCATGAGCATTTCGCGGAATGGCGGATTGCCGAGAAATACCTCCGCGATAAAAAATACAAAATCATGAATGTCTGGCAGTTGCTGGGGCAAGCCTCCGTCGGCTCTCAGACCCTAACGGGGCTGCGGGAGCTTGCGATCCTCGCCCGTCATCCGGCGCTTGCCCCCCGCGTTAAATTCTGGCCGTTCGAGACGGGCTGGGATGCCGATCTTGACGGCATTATCCTCACGGAAATCTGGCCGAGCCTCACCGATTATTCGAAATTCCCGCATTTAATCAAAGATGCACAGCAGATGATGGGCGCGCGCGACTGGATTTTGCGAAAGATGAAGGCGGGGCGGCTTCGGGCTGCTTTTGCCGCGCCGCACTGGCTGACGGCTTCGGAAAAACGCGCGGCGGAGATGGAAGAAGGCTGGATATTAGGCGTCCGGTGACGAAAGCTTGAATAAATCGAAGAGCGCCGCCTTCGAGAGCGTGAAGTTGGAGGCGATCCAGCGCGCCTCCATTTCCTTCAAGAGGAGTCCGAGCGCCGCGCCCTCCACGGTGCCTGCAGCAATCAGGTCCTTGCCCGCCACGGGGAATTGCGGTCGCCGCCATTTTTCCGCCTGTTCAAGATAGGCCGCAAAATCACCTTCCGTATCGGAGAGAGCCATCAGAAGCCGGGTTTGCCCGGAAAAGACATGTGCGCCCAACGCATAAAGAAGATGGCTCCGCGCTTCCCAAGCCAATCCCGCCGTCACCTCGCCGCCGCAAAGCGCAAGAAGATGCGCGCTCAGTTTCCGGGAAAGGCCCAGGCGGTTGATCAGAACCTCAGCCCCCGCCGGCACTCCGTTCACGAGGGCCGCGAGCCTTAAGGCAATCTCCGCGTCTTTTGCGCCTTCCAGAAGCTTTTGAAGCGTTTCGGGGAAAAGCGGTAAATCGAACAGAATGGCATGAATGCCATCCCGCTCCATCAAGGACAAGGCAGGCACGGGGTTTTTAACCTCAAGAAGCGTCAGAAATTCCTTTCGCACCCGTTCGCGTGAAAGCCGGGTGAGCCCGCTTGCGTTTTCAAGAATGGCGGCGAGCGCTGCGGTATCCGGTTCCGCCCCGCCAAAGCGGGCAAAAAACCGGAAATAGCGGAGGATACGAAGATAATCCTCCTGTATGCGCATCGCGGGATCGCCGATAAAACGGACATGGCTATTGTTGAGATCCTCAAGCCCGCCGACCGGATCATGAAGCGTGCCCTTCGGGTCCAGATAAAGTGCGTTCATGGTGAAATCACGCCGCTCCGCATCCCCCTGCCAGTCATTGGTGAAGGCGACATCCGCATGGCGGCCGTGGCTTTTCACATCAACCCGTAATGTGGTAATTTCAAACTGCCGTGCACCCGAAACGGCGGTGACTGTGCCATGCTTGATGCCGGTCGGTAGCGCGCGGATTTTGGACGCCGCGAGGCCCACCATTACATTTTCCGGCGAAAGATCAATGGCGATATCGATATCTTCGGTATGAAGTCCCAGCAGCGCATCACGGACGCATCCGCCGACAAAGCGGGGATGCCCGCCCGCCTTTTCAAGGGCGGCAAGCAGGTCCTCCGTTTCCGGCCAGTTGCGCCAGGCAGGCGGATTTCTCGCGATATCGATGAGCTTGCCGCCGCCCATACGGTGTCAGTCCTTCGCGCCTTCGGGGGTCTTGACCTGATCGGCAGGCACCACCTGGGAATCGATGATTTTCCCGTTTTCGAACCTCGGTGGGATATAGACCGTGCCCTCACGCGGCTCCCCGTTCACAAAGCCAAGGGCGATGAAGCTCGCCGCCGTCAGGATCAGCCCCACAAGGGTGACGGCGGCCAGGGATTTCTTCTCCCAGGATTTTTCCCCGCCAGCCCGGGCGTTAAAATAGAGATAGACCGCATAAACAACGAAAGGCAGGATAAAGGGGATGAAATGATATAAGAAGGCCCTGATCATTCGTGAGAAATCCGCTCTGATAAATCCTTGATCATTCCGGCGGTCGCCCCCCAGATATAATAGTCGCCAAAGGGAATGGCATACCAGAAACGTTCGACCCCGTTATAAAATCCGCCGTGCCGCTTGCGATTCTCCGCTTTCAGGAGGAACTCCAGCGGTACCTCGAATATTTCCGATACCTCGCCTTCCTCCGGGCGCAAGCTAAAGGCGGGTTCCACAAGTCCGACAACCGGCGTCACCGAATAGCGTGTGACCGTAATATAGGTATTGAGGGCGCCAACCACCTCGACGAGCGAAGGATCGAGATTGATCTCCTCCTCCGCCTCGCGCAGCGCCGTCGCAACCGCCGTCGCGTCCCCTTCATCGGCACGCCCGCCCGGAAAGCTGATCTGTCCGGCATGCTTGGCAAGATGGGTCGCGCGGCGGGTCAGGATGACCGTCGGCCCCTCATTTCGCATGACAATCGGCACCAGCACGGCGGCAGGCGTATAGCGCTGCCCGATCACCGGCACGCTCGCCGGGTTGAGATCGTGATCGCCGCGATATTCTCCACCCTCACCGAGGATGGAGGAAATAGCCGTCGGCACCGGGTCGAGAGCGTCTTTCAGCTTCCCGGCGAGCCCGAGGCGTTCAATTTTCAAATATGTCATTCACCAAACCGAGCTCGAAAAATTCACCACTGCTCCAGAAGCCGAACCGCTTCTCGCCCTCGATCTCCTCCTCATTCGCGAGATTGACGAGATCATAGAAAACCGGCCTGGCGATCAGCGCCTCCAGATTTTCGCGGACCAGCACGTAAGGGGACGGTTCCTTCGTTTCTGGATCGATTTCAAGCCGGAACAGATGATCGCTGTCCATGATCACATATTCGTCAACATTGGTGCGGAAGGAAAGCACGCGATCCCGCCCCTCGCCTTCCTGGAACATTTCAACGGCCAGAAAAGGCGCGTCATCGACCGTGATGCCGATCTTCTCGACCGGCGTGACCAGATAATATCTGTCGTCCGGATCGAGCCGCAAAACCCCGGAAAACAGCTTTACCAGCGGCTTCCGGCCGATCGGCGATCCGAGATAATACCAGGTTCCGTCCCGCGCGATCCGCATGTCGAGATCACCGCAGAAGTCCGGATGCCATAAATGCACGGGCGGATGTTTTTGTCCCTCGATTTGTTTGAGGATGGCATTCAGGCCATCCCCGGTTTCTTTTTCCGTCATAATTTTGGCCTTAAAGACATTTATTTTGCTACTATATCTAGGATATTCGCGCATGGCTACCAGAGCGCAATGCCGAATTAGCCGTTTTCACTTTCATCTGCGAGGACGCATGGAACCCACCACCGGCACGGAACAGCAGATTTTACAACGGGTCGATAGTCTGTCCGGGAAACTTGTCCGTCTTAAATCGGGCATCGGCAATTATATCTTCGGTCAGGAGGAAGTACTGGAGCTGACCCTGATCACCCTGCTCGCGCGCGGGCATGCGCTGCTGATCGGGGTGCCGGGTCTCGCCAAAACCCGGCTGGTCGAGACTTTGGGTGCGGTCCTCGGCGTTTCCGACAAGCGGGTGCAGTTCACCCCCGATCTGATGCCCGCCGATATTCTGGGATCGGAAATCCTGGAAACGGCGGAGGATGGCAGCCATTTTTTCAAGTTCCTGCAAGGTCCGATTTTCGCGCAAGTCCTGATGGCGGACGAGATCAACCGGGCAAGCCCGCGCACCCAGTCCGCCCTTCTGCAGGCGATGCAGGAGGAATTTGTCACCATCGCGGGCGAGACCTATCCCCTGCCGAAGCCATTTCATGTGCTGGCAACCCAGAATCCGATCGAGCAGGAGGGGACCTATCCCCTCCCCGAAGCGCAGCTTGACCGCTTCCTCATGCAGATCAATGTCGGCTATCCAGACCGGGAGACGGAACGCCGCATCCTTCTGGAAACGACCGGCAACGAAGAAGCGCGCCCCACGCAAATCCTCTCGCCCGAGGATTTGATGGAGGCACAGCATCTGGTCCGTGACATGCCCGTGAGCGATGCGGTGATCGATGCGATCCTGAAGCTGGTCCGCGACGGCCGCCCCGGCGAGAGCAGCAACCAGATGGTCAATAAATATGTGTCCTGGGGGCCGGGCCCCCGGGCCAGTCAGGCGATGATTTTGGCGGTCCGCGCCCGCGCGCTTCTGGATGGCCGGATGAGCCCCTCGGTCGATGACGTGATCGCCCTCGCCCGGCCGATCCTGCAGCACCGCATGGCGCTTTCCTATGCCGCGCGAGCCGAAAATATCACCATGGAGGATATCATCAGCGCCCTTGTCGCACCGTTGGAGTAAGTGATGTGGAAACCGGGACGAGCCTCGTCTGAGCGACCGGTGAGGAAAGCCGCGGCTGAGGCACTGGCTGATAGTCTGCCCGCCCTTGTTCTCGCGGCGGAGCATCTGGCGGGCAATCTCGACGTCGGGCTGCATGGCCGCCGCCGCGCAGGCATGGGAGAGGATTTCTGGCAGTTCAAACCTTACGGTCAGGACGATCCGGCAAGCCAGATCGACTGGCGTCAGAGCGCAAAACGCGACCAGCTTTTCATCCGCCAGAAGGAGCTTGAAAGCGCCGAAACCGTCTGGATCTGGCCAGATTTAAGCGCGACCATGGATTATGCCTCCGCCCCCGATGACGAAACCAAGGGGGAGCGCGCCGCAATCCTCGGCCTTGCGGTAGCGCTTCTCCTCTCGAAGGGCGGCGAGAAATTCGGCCTGCCCGGGCAAGGCTCCAAGGCC
>SBHH01000147.1 GCA_006226265.1 Alphaproteobacteria bacterium
AATGACTGCCATTACCGAATTTGTAAGCTACGAGGCAAGGGGAGACGTCGGCGTCATCACGGTCAACAATCCGCCGGTCAATGCCTTGAGCCAGGGGGTGCGCGCCGGTATCCAGGGTGGCATTGCCGCCGCGGTTGCCGATGACAGCGTTTCCTCCATCGTGCTGGAATGTGCGGGGCGCACCTTCATCGCGGGTGCCGATATCACCGAGTTCGGCAAGCCGCCGAAGGAACCGGGCCTGCAGAGCGTCATCATGGAGATCGAGGGCGCGAGCAAGCCGGTCGTTGCCGCCATTCATGGCACCGCGCTTGGCGGCGGGCTCGAAACCGCGCTCGGCTGTCACTATCGCGTTGCCAATGCGACCGCGAAGGTTGGCCTGCCGGAAGTGAAGCTTGGCATCCTGCCGGGCGCAGGCGGCACGCAGCGTCTGCCGCGCGTTGTCGGCATTCCAAAAGCGCTTGAAATGATCACGTCGGGCAATCCGGTCGGCGCGAAGAAAGCGCTTGAAATGGGCCTCGTCGATCAGATCGTTGATGGGGACCTCACCGAAGGCGCGATTGCCTTTGCGAGAAAGGTGGTTGCCGAGGGCCGTCCCCTCGTGAAGATCAGTGCGCAGGATGACAAGCTTGCGGAGGCCAAAAAGAACCCTGCCATATTCGATGAGTTCCGAAAGAAAAACGCTCGGAAATTCCGGGGGTTCGAAGCACCGGAAAACTGCATCAAGGCGGTTCAGGCCTCGACCGAGTTGCCGTTCGCGGAAGGTATCAAGCGCGAACGCGAGCTTTTCATGGAGCTGATGGTTGGCGAACAGGCGAAAGCGCAGCAGTATTTCTTCTTCTCCGAACGGCTCGCCAACAAGATCCCCGATGTGCCGAAGGATACGCCGCTTATCGATATCAAGACGGCGGGCATCGTTGGCGCGGGCACCATGGGCGGCGGGATCGCCATGAACTTCCTGCAGGCCGGTATTCCGGTGACGATTGTCGAAACCTCTCAGGAGGCGCTCGATCGCGGGCTTGAGATCATCAGGAAGAACTATGCGGCCACCGTTTCCAAAGGCCGCCTGACGCAAGACGCCATGGACAAATACATGTCGCTCCTGACCGGCAGCACCGCCATGGAAGATCTTAAAGACGTCGACATCGTGATCGAAGCCGTCTTCGAGAATATGGATGTGAAGAAGGAAGTCTTCGGCAAGCTTGACAAGATTTGTAAGCAGGGCGCCATCCTTGCGACCAATACCTCAACCCTCGATATCAACGAGATCGGCGAGGCGACGAGCCGTCCCGACTATGTCATCGGCCTGCATTTCTTCTCGCCTGCCAATGTCATGAAGCTGCTGGAGGAAGTCCGGACTGACAAGACCAACGCGAGCGTCATGGCGACCTGCATGGCCCTCGCCAAGAAGATCGGCAAGGTTCCGGCCATGGTTCGCGTCTGCGACGGCTTCGTCGGCAACCGCATCCTTGCAAAGCGCGGCGAACAGGCGAACAAGCTGATCCTGGAAGGCGCGAAACTCGAAGATGTCGACCGCGTCCTCTATGACTTCGGTCTGCCGATGGGCCCCTTCGCCATGTCCGACCTTGCGGGCAATGACGTCGGCTGGCGCATCCGTCAGGGCAAGGGCATCACCAGCCCGGTTGCCGATGCGATCTGCGAGCTCGGCCGTTTCGGCCAGAAGACGGGCGATGGTTATTACCATTACGAGCCCGGCAGCCGCACCCCGCAGCCCGACCCGATCGTCGAGGATATCATCGTGAAAGCGGCCCGCGATGCGGGGATCAACCGGCGCGAAGTGTCGGATGAGGAAATCCTGAAACGCTGCATCTATCCGATGATCAACGAGGCAGCCAAAATCCTGGAAGAAGGCATTGCGATGCGCGCGAGCGATATCGATGTCATCTGGGTTTATGGCTATGGCTGGCCGATCTATCGGGGCGGTCCGATGCGCTATGCCGACCATATCGGCCTCAAGAACATCTACGATGATATGCTGAAGTTCAAGGCGGAGCATGGCGATGAATGGACGCCTGCGCCGCTTCTTGAAAAGCTGGCGAAGGAAGGCAAGGGGTTCAAGGACCTCTAAGTCAACCTGTCACATCGCGTTAAGACGAAACCCCGCCCTAAACGGCGGGGTTTTGCTTTATGCGCGACCGGAAGATCAGGAACAGGACAGGGAAAATTGCCAGTGAAAAGAAGATGCAGGCGATGAAGAAGCAGTCCTGAAAAGTCTGAGTGAGGGCGGTCGTCATCTCGGCATCCGAAAGAATGCTCTGATGCGTCTGTTCCTTCATCAAAAGCTCGTAATGATGGGAATGGGCGGTGATGAGCAACGCCATCAGGTTCACCCCTGTCGTGCCGCCCAGCATCCGGCAGAAATTAAGCGCACCGGAGGCTTGCGGCACCTGTTCGGGGCGCATGCTCGACATGGCAAGCGTGTTGTTGGAGGGGAGGATAAGGCCGAGAGCGCCCCGGCTTACCATCAGCCAGCCTGCGATAAACCAGAAGCCGCTCAAGGCCGTCACATTGCTGATCATATAGGAGGAAACTGTGAAGATAAGTGCACCCGCGAGCAGAAGGCGCTGCGGCGGCATTCGGTCAACAAGCCGCCCCGCAATGGGGGAGATAAAAGCGAGCGTGAGGCCGCCCGGCAGCAGCATCAGTCCCGCATGGGTCGCAGAGCTTAACTGCACCGTGCGGGTGAAGAGCGGGATCATGTAGATGCTGGAAAACATACCCGCACTTACAATGGTCGCGATGAGGACGGTCGCCGTAAATTCCGGATTCCGGAACATATCGAGGCGCAGGAGCGGGGAAGCCGAACCTCGTTCCCGCAGAATAAAAAGCGTGAAGGAGAGAAAGGCGATGGCAAGGAACGTCATCACCAGCGGATCGGTAAAGCCGTGGAACTGGCTTTTCGAGAGGCCGGTCAGGAAGCTTGAAACCATCACCGCGACGATGAAGAAGCTGATGTAGTTGAAGCGGCTCCGCCCTTCTTCCTCGCGCGTATCGGGGAGGAAAATCCAACCGAGCACGCCTGCGCATAACGAAAGCGGCAGGGCCGCCGTGAAGGTATAATGCCAGTCGAGATTATCAGTGATAATGCCGCCGATGGTCGGCCCGACGGCAGGCCCGAAGACGGTCACCATGCTGAAAGTGCCAAGGGCGGTGCCCCGCTTGTTGGCCGGAAAAAGCCGGAAGACAAGCGCCATGGTAAGCGGCTGCAAAATCCCGGCGCCGGAGCCTTGCAGCACGCGGGCAAAGACCAGCAGGCCGAAATCCGGCGCGAACTGCCCGATCATGCAGCCGCTGAAAAAAAGGCTCGTCGCCAGCATGAAGGCAGGCCGCGCGCCATAATTATGCATCAGCCAGGCGGAAGAAAGCATGCAGACGGTCGAGGCACTCAAATAGGCGGTCGACATCCATTGCACGGAGCCCTGCGTGATATGATAGCTCGCCATGATATTGGTGAGCGCGACATTCACCATGGTCGAGGAAAAAATGCTGGCCAGCAGGCCGGTGATAATGGCAAATACGGCAAACCATTTATAGGCGCCGCCATATTTCCGTTCGAGATATCGGTTGCGGACGGTCGTCATGCGAGGGGGTTAAAACTCCTCGCGGATCTTGGCGTTATGCGCGCCAAGCGCCGGGATCGGACCATATTCAGGCAACGGCCCATCGAACCTGATAGGAGAGGCCACCATCTTAACTTCGCCCGCCTCGCTCGTAGCCGTCAGGCGTTCCAACTGCGGATGGGTGGAAAGATCGGCAACGCTGTTGAGCGATCCGAAGGCAATGCGCGCCTCCATTAGTCGCGCGGCCATTTCCTCGCGCGGGAAAGAGGAGAAAGCGCCGCCCACTTCCTTGTTAAGCTCCGGCCGGTTGGCGACGCGAAGCTCGTTGGTTTTAAAGCGCGGATCCTCGACCAGATCGGGCCGGCCCAACGCGATATCGCAAAGGTTCTTCCATTCCCGCTGGTTTTGGATGGAAATGACGATGGGTCCGCCTTCCTTCGTCTCATAGGCTTCATAGGGCGCGATGGAGGGATGGCTGAGCCCGCCGCGTCCCGGTGCCTTACCGCCATATTCCTGATGGAGGAGGGGAACCGTCATCCAGTCGGCCATGCCAGCAAAGAGCGTCGACTTGACGGCGCGGCCCTTGCCGGTCCGCTCCCGCTCGTACAATGCCTCCAGAACCGCGACAAGGCCATGCATGCCCGCCGCCACATCGCAGACCGATACGCCAACGCGGCCGGGTTCCGCCGGCGATCCGGTGACGGAGGCAAGCCCCGTTTCCGCCTGTACCAGCATGTCATAGGCCTTCATCTTGGCGTAAGGCCCATCCTCTCCATATCCTGAGATATCGACGGTGATGAGTTTCGGATGGAGGCTGCGCAATTCGTCGCTCCCCAGGCCATAGCGGGTCGTGACGCCGGGCGCGAGGTTCTGGATAAAGACATCCGCCTTCGCGATCATGCGTTTCAGAAGCGCGAGATCCTCCGCATCCTTGATATCGATCTGCACCGATTCCTTGCCCCGGTTCAGCCAGACGAAATAGGCGCTTTCACCGTTGACCACGCTGTCGTAATTCCGGGCGAAATCGCCTTCGGGCCGTTCCACCTTGATCACGCGCGCGCCCGCATCGGCGAGGCGGCAGGAAAGATAGGGGGCGGCGACCGCCTGTTCGAGAGAGATAACGAGAATGCCGTCGAGTGGGCCAGACATGATTTTCTTCTTTATATTTCCGATCAAAGGTGAGGCATCCTATCTATGCCCTCTGATCGGAGATTAATCAATAGGTCGAACGTCCGGGGAATCAGTTCCAGATAGCAAGAATTCGGCTTAGATGCGCATGAGGAAGGCCGGTTTCCTCATGCCAGGCATTGAACGCCGCCTCAACCGTCGCGCGGTCTTTCTTCGAGGTAAGCTTGCCGCTTGCGACATCGAGCTTGTTCAGAGCCTCCACCACGTCATTGGTGAGAATGAAACCGTCCTTCCCCATCAGGCGGAGGAAATAGGGGCCGGAATTCCCACCGAGCTGCTTGAAGCGCGCCTTCAAATCATCCCAGAGGCCGGTAATCTTTGCAACCGGCCAGTTCGCGATATAGTCCCCGAAGGCGCCATGTTCCTTCTCGATCTCCACCATCGCGAGGGCGTTATGGTGCGTCGCGCGGATCTTGCCGAGATGGCGGATGATGTCCGTATTCTGCATCAGGCCTTCGATCTCATCCTCGGACATAAAGGCGACACGTGACGGATTGAAGCCATGAAACGCGGTCTCAAAGGCAGGCCATTTGCCGCGCACCATTTTCTGGTTAATCCCCGCCGAGAAGATGCGAAAGGACATGTTCGAGAAATATTCAGACGCCGAGATCTTGCGAAGCTCTGCCTCGTTTTTCAAGTCGGGCATCCGGGCCATGAGCGCCGCATCTCCTCCCGTCTTTTTCGCGGCGCTTTCGCGGATCTCCTTGAATGAGACCATGGGATTTCCTTTTTTATCTGTGAGATGTCCAAGCTATCCGCGTTGTAGCATTTTGGAAAGAGGGAATTGCGGATGTCAGGCGGGGGCATCCTGTTCCTCGATTGCCTTGACGAACTCGGGGCCGTATTTCTCGCGTTTGGCCGCGCCGACGCCCTGCAATTCTCCAAAGGCTGACAGCGTGGTCGGCTTCAGATGCGCCATCTCGATCAGGGTCTTGTCGTGGAAAATGACATAGGGCGGGACATTCTGCGCTTTCGCGAGCGCCATGCGGATCGTTTTCAGAAAATTGAAAAGGGCCTCTTCCTCCTTGCTCGCAAAGGAGCGTGTCTGCGCGGAGCGGGAAGAAGATTTCGCGCCCTTCACAATCGCACGCTTCAACTCGATTGTCTCGTCGCCCTTCAGGATACCCCGGCAGGCTTCATTGAGCGAAAGGGAGCCATATCCCTCCATATCCACATTGACGAGGCCGAGCGCCAGCATCTGACGGAGGATCGACTGCCATTCGGCGCGGTTTAAAGCCTTACCCATGCCATAGACTTTCAGGCCGTCATGACCGAAGCTTTTGATCTTGTCCGTCGCCCCGCCCATCAGGATATCGACAATATGGCCCGCGCCAAATCGCTCCCCGCTCCGGTATATGGCGGAGAGGGCCATCTGCACCGCCTCCGTCGCATCGAACATCGCGGGCGGCGTCAGGCAGTTATCACAATTGCCGCAAGCTTCGGGCGGTGTCTCGCCAAAATACTTGAGAATGAGGTGACGGCGGCAAAGGGCGCTTTCACAAAACTGCAAAAAGGCTTCAAGCTTGCCCCGGTCGAGCCGCTGCTGCTGCAACGTCTTGTCCGGGTTCTGCATCAGCATTTTAAGCTTCGCCACATCCTGCATGCCGAAGGCCATCCAGGCGGTCGCGGGCAGGCCGTCGCGGCCCGCGCGGCCCGTTTCCTGATAATAGGCTTCCATGTTTTTTGGCAGATCAAGATGGGCCACGAAACGCACATCCGGCTTGTCGATCCCCATGCCAAAGGCGATGGTCGCGACGATGATGACGCCTTCCTCCTTCAAGAACCGGGACTGCGTTTCCTGGCGGACATGCGCATCGAGGCCCGCATGATAGGGAAGGGCGGTCCGGCCCGTCTCGGCTAGTTTTTCAGCGATCTGCTCGACCCGTTTTCGTGACATGCAATAGACGATGCCGGCATCTTCCGCATGCTCCGCCTCGATAAAGGCGCGAAGCTGGTTGAAGCCGCCGGTCTTGGGCGTCAGGCGATACTGGATATTTGGGCGATCAAAGCCGCTCCGATATATTTCACCGAAGGACAGGCCGAGCCGTTCGATGATGTCCTTCTCGGTCGGTGCATCGGCGGTCGCGGTAAGGGCGAGGCGAGGCACGTTCGGAAAGCGTTCCGTCAGCACCGAAAGCTTTAGATATTCCGGGCGGAAATCATGCCCCCATTGGGAAACGCAATGCGCCTCGTCAATCGCGAAAAGGGAAATCGTGAGCCGGTCCAGAAGATCGAGGAAGCCGTTCGCAAACAGCCGCTCCGGCGCGATATAGAGAAGCTTGATCTCGCCCCGCATAAGCGCGGCTTTGATACGGTCCTGTTCCTCAAAACTATGGGCGGAGTTGAGGGCCGCCGCGCCGACGCCAAGCTGCTGCAACGTCTCCACCTGGTTCTGCATGAGAGCGATAAGGGGTGAGATGACAACCGTCACCCCCTCCATGCAGAGCGCCGGGATCTGGTAGCAGAGCGATTTGCCGCCGCCCGTCGGCATCAGGACAAGCGCATCCCGTTTTGAGAGGACATGGTCGATGATCGCAGCCTGCTGCCCGCGAAAGGCGGGGTAGCCGAACACATCGGTGAGGACATCTGAAGGATTACGCAACATCCTTCCGTTATACAGAACTCCCGGCGCCGATCAATCGATATTGCCACCATATTTAGGGGGAATATCAATCCCGACCACCGGATTTAGGCCAGCCATATTCTTTCAGCTTTTCCTTCAGGGCCTGGATTTCAAGGGCGGCCTCGGCCAGCAGGTGCTTGAGCCGGGCATTTTCCTCATCGACCTGCTTCAGGCGGCGGATTTCCTTATCGCCGCTCGCTTTCGCGCGCTTGCGCCAGCGATAAAGGGTGGCGCGGGAAATGCCGTGCTTTCTGGTCACCTCCTCGACACTGAGGCCGTCCGACAATTCCTGAAGGATCATGGCGATTTCCCCGGGGCTATGCTGTTTGCGTTCCATGAGACTGAACGTCCTTCGTTAGTCGGTTGCACTATGCCCATCACACCCCGTCTCTTGCGTCAAAAAACAACAGGCCGGAAACGCGTGCGGTTTGCCTTTTGCATCACTGCTTCTTGCCGATTTCGTTAACGACGGCCTGCAGGGCTGCAAGATTTTCCGGTATCGCGCTGCCCGCGATCAGATCCTGCGAGGCCTTGGCGGCCGCGGCCGGATCGGTCGACAGCAATTGCTTGGAGGCGGCGATGGTGATGGCGTTATGTATCGAGTAGCTATGTTGTTGCTGGGCAATCACATTTTGCAGGGCCAGACCGACAGTATGGGCCATCTGCTGATACAGAATGGCCATCGCCTCTGCAGGGGCGTCGCCCAGAACGCTTAAATTTGCCTGTGCGACGGCGCCCGTTATCTGACTATTGACAAATGAATCTGTTGTCATTGCACCTCTCCCGCGTTGAAATTTCTATTCTTACGGTCCTTCAAACCGGGGTCAGGGTTTTACGGCGGACCGGTTGGCGGCAGGACGGGCTGCCGGAGAGCTTGCCTGGCTATGGGCCGCCGATGGGGCGGCCGGAGGATAACTCTGCCGGTAAAAAGCGGCAGGCGGTGTGCCGCCCGAAAGTAAACCGGCTGTAGTGCGGCCTGCCGTTGCCGAGGACATCGACAGTATCGATTGCAAATTCTGGGCGAGTGAGGCAAGACCGAGGCTGTAGATATTCTGTTGATTCGCAACCGCGTTCTGCATGGCTGCGCCAACAGCCTGTGACGTGGTCTGATACAGCGTGCCAAGCGAATGCGAGGGTGCGATACCAAGGTTAATCAGGTTTGTCTGCGTAATAGCGTCTGTGATCTGGCTGTTCACCGAGCGGGGCATATCTGAGCGGTTCTGGACGGTCATGGGACTTCCTGTTCTCTGTCGTAACGAAGGGTGAATATTGCGTGGCCGGGTGCGGGATGATGGCCACGCAATACTCTATCAAGAGAGGGCCGTCCCTCTCTCAATCGGCCGGTCAGGTATTGAATTTCGGGGCATTGGAGCTTTCATTCCGGAAACTCGCAAGAACCCCCTTGAGCGCCGCCATGGTCTCGGCCACCGGGTTACCGCTCAGAACTTCCTGAGTGGCCTTGCCCTCGGCGGCGGTATCAAGCGTGTAGAGCAGGCTGACCGCGCCCGTCACCACAGCGGAATCGATGGAGTTCTTGTGCTGCTGATTGGCAACCATGTTCTGCATCGACATACCGGTTGACTGGGCCATCATCTGATAAAGCATGCCCATGGATTCTGCCGGCGCATCACCAAGCACTTTCACGTTCGTCTGTGTAACAGCATCGGTAATCTGGCTGTTCATCCAGGTATTGTCCGCCATTCTTTCTCTCCTTTAATTGCGTTCGAATTCATCAAAGCGGCCTAAAATGCACCGGCGGCGGCCTGCAGGGAGGTAAGGGCTTCCGCGACCGGATTACCGCCCAACACCTCGGACGTGGCCTTCGCATCGGCCGAGGTCGACATGGCGTAAAGCACGTTCGTGCCCTGCGTCGTTACCGCAAGGTCGACGGTGTTCGCGCCCTGCTGGTTGGCAACGGCGTTCTGCATGCTGGCGCCGACCACCTGCGCGAAGACCTGATAGGCATTGGCCATGGCGATTGATGGCGCATCGCCCAGCACGCCCACGTTGGCCTGGGTGATGGAATCGGTAATCTGTGCATTGACTGGTGTATCCCCTGGCATGGGTCATTCTCCTTTTCGAAAATTCAGGACCATTCCTGCTAACTCTTGTCTTGGGTTTGGGACTTCTGTTGTGATTGCGCTTTTTTCAGTTCAACAATGATAGCCTTAAGCGCAGAGACTATTTCCGCATTCGCGTTCCCCGACAGAATCTCCTGCGTCACCCTCGCTTCCGTAGAATTGTCGATGCTATAGAGCATGGCGATCCCCTGGCTGACGATGGCGTTGTCGATGGTATTCATGCTATGCTGGTTGGCGACCGCATTTTGCATGGAAACACCGGCGGCCTGCGCCATCATCTGATAGGCCGTGCCCATCGACTGGGCAGCAGCATTGCCAACTACCATGAGGCTGGCCTGGGTGACGGCATCTGTGATCTGGCTGTTGACGGGTGTGTCGTTTGCCATGGGTAATCCTCTTTCGTTCTGCCGATTGCGGTTGAGGGAAATACATCCTTCAATCCGTGCTGAAGACGAAAGGGAATGAGAATATGTGACAGGGGAGTGAGATTTTCTTGTGCCCCTTTGCGAATACTCGCATTCGGAACATCTTTAACCCCGGGCAAAACTGCGAAAAATCATTCCGGCGCTTTTCGGGATCGGTGCCTCCCGGAGAACCCGGAAAGAAAAGGCAGTCGCTGCCTGTCTGT
>SBHH01000059.1 GCA_006226265.1 Alphaproteobacteria bacterium
CGGCCGCACCGGATAACAAACATGGATCAACTTAACGAAGCCCTCGTTTCTATCCGCAAGATTTTGCGGGCAACCGAATTGCATGAAAAGGCGCTGCGAATTGCAACGGGTTTGAAGACATCGCAATTGATTGTCCTGCAAGCTATTGAAGAGGCAACCGAACTAACTGTTGGCGAAATAACAACTCAGGTGCATATGGCGCAGGCAACAGTGACGATGATTGTAAACCGCCTGGAAGCCTCTGGGTTTGTTTGCAGGAAAAAAGGAGTTATCGACAAGCGCAAAGTATTCGTCAGCCTCACTGAAGGCGGCCAGAAGGTGCTTTCCCAGGCGCCCGAGGCTTTACATCAGCGTTTTGCCGAAGAGTTTGCGCCTCTGGCGGTTTGGGAAAAAACAATGATGATCGCCTCCTTGCAACGGGTTGCCGCGATGCTAGATGCCTCCGACATAGATGCAGCGCCGCTCCTGCAATTGGGCGAAGCGCACGCCCATGGCATTGGCATTAAGCCGGCGCCGTCAGAAGAGAGCGGCTTGGCGCCCAGTCCATCATCTTCGCTCTCGCATGAATGACCAGACGGTGCCCGTTTCACTTTTTCAGAAATTCGCCCCTGGGCACCACTTTTTCCGAAATCATTATTCGAAGATAATTCTTTGTAATGGCGAGGCTCTCCATCACCTTCTGCGGCACGCCCAGATGATCAGGTCGCAACTGGCGTAACTCAGGCAACTACGGAGGAGCTTCCCTATTCCCTCGGCAGGCCGATTTCGACCAATATTTCAAGCTCGTGCTTAATCGACGCGGTCATCAGCGGAAAATAATCCACCTGAACCGAGGCACAGGCTGCATCGAGAGGCTCCGGCACACCCGGTCGCAGCGTTTCCAGATCCCGCATCCAACGCGCCGTGCCGATCATGAAATGGAACACCCGGGCCATCGGGTCCTTCGGATTGAGCGACAGGGCCGCCTGAGCCGCGCTTTCAATTTCATAAGTATCGGGGTCGGTCTGGAACATATGAAACATGGTTCGGGCGTGACTGCCGCATGAAAGAGTTTCACTGCCGCATGAATGCTGTCTTCACTGTAGGTATAGAATTCCGCAAGCCCTTTCTGGCAAAGCTCCCAGGCGGCCAGGCTCTTGGTTGGCTTGCCGCGCGCAAGCGAGCGTTCATTCGCGCTCAATTCCGGCGCCAGTTCGGACATGATCGCATGGGTCATCTCGTCCTGCAGATCGAACAGATCCGACATTGTCCGGCCCCACCGGTTCGACCATAAATACCCGCCGGATTTTGCCTCGATCAAATGGGCGCTCACCCGCAACCGGCCGTCCCCTGACCGGACCGATCCTTCAACAATGTATCGAACGCCAAGCTCACGCGCGATCTCGCGCACTTGCTTATGCGTTCCCCTGTACGAAAACGCCGAATTCCGGGCGATAACGAAAAGGGAGCGAAAGCGCGACGGTGGGGTAACGACATCTTCGGCGATGCCTTCCGCGAAAAAGCGCTGATCCTCGTCATTCGGATTATTTTCGAACGCCAGAACCGCAATACCTGTCCGTCTTCTCCAGTATCCTGACATTTTCATACCCAAGGTCGCGGAGCTTATCCGCAGCGAGCAGGCCACTGACACCGGCCCCTAGGATAACGATTGACGCTCTCTTGTCGGCTGACAAGCTGATCCGGCTTTTGCCGCCGGCGCCCGGGTTCATCGATTTCACGATCTGATATACCGTGACGAGATTGGTATCCATCTCGTTCGCGACGTCCAGTCCGAACGCCTTGGCCGTTTCATTTCGATAGCCGTAGATTGTACCCAGCATTTCATTAAGGCGGCAGGCGCAAAAATTACCTCGTGTTCCGGTTTGCTTGTGCGCCTTACCTTAAGGAGGGTGGTGTGAAAGGTGTAATTCACCATCCGCTTGAACAGGGGGTTTCCGTGTCGGTATAATTTGCGATGCCGAACAGATTGCGCGGATCACAGGCAACGATCAGAAAATCGGCCCCGATTTCCTGCTCACCCCCGTCGACGGTGAATCTGATTTGCACATCAGCCATTCGCATGCCGTCTTTCTGCGCCGAAGCCACTTATTTTATAATTATTTAATACATGTTTTTTCTAATTTATAATGTAATTTCGGCGGTTGAAAGTAACTTCCCGTCCCGGCAGTTGCAGGGGAAGAGCGAATGACAAATTATCTCTCTGCCACGAAAAGTAAACCAATTAGAATTTCATCGAGAGTTCACTTTCAAGCCAGTCAAGATAATCCCTGATTGCGGTCTCGTCCCGCTTGCAGTAAGACCATTTCAGATGCTTCCGAACCGTTATAAAACCCGCCTGCCTTAGAATATCCAGGTGCCTGCTGACCGTCGGTTGCGCAACACCCAGAGCCTTCGCAATCAACGTCATACAAACGCCGAAACTTTTGGCATTGGCAGACCATTGGTGACTGAAATGCCGATCGGGTTCTGCCAGCAACCGAAGAATCGTCAAACGCTGTTCGCTTGCCAGGGCCTTGACTTGGATTGATCTGTCCATAAATTAAAGTATATCGTTAATTCGCTATATGACAATATGAAATATCACGATGCTGTACTTGCCGAACACGACAATCATTGATGGCAATCCAGTCCGCTGGGGTGTCATGGGGAGCGGCCCGCCGCTTGTGGCTATACACGGCACCCCATTTTCATCCCAGGTCTGGCGGAGGATCATTCCTCAATTGACGGACAGCCGGACGGTCTATTATTTCGATCTGATTGGTTACGGGCTGTCCGAAATGCAGGACGGGCAGGACGTATCGCTTGCCGTGCAAAACGGGGCCCTCGCTCGCCTGTTCAACGAATGGGGCCTCGACCGCCCGGATATTCTGGCACATGATTTTGGCAGCACAACTGCCCTCCGCGCCTATTATCTGAATGGCCTGCGCTATCGGACCTTAACGATCTTCGATGCCGTTGCCCTTGCACCATGGGGATCGCCTCTGGTCCAGCATGTCCGGAAATATGGGCATGCCTTTTCGGGCATGCCGGGCTATATGCATCAGGCCATGCTTCGGGCCTATTTACAGTCGGCAGCCCATAAACCGCTCTCGGAAGAAGCGCTGGAGATATACAGCACTCCCTGGACCGGACCGGTCGGCCAGCCCGCCTTCTACCGGCAAATTGCCCAGATGGACCAGAAATATACCGACGAGATCGAAGGGCTTTATGGTCGGATGGACTGCCCTGTCACCGTTCTTTGGGGACGGGAGGATGAATGGGTTCCCTATGAAAAAGGCGAGATTCTGGCATCGCTGCTCTCCTGTCATGCCTGCCTCCCGATCGAAGGATGCGGTCATCTCATGCAGGAGGACTGTCCTGAAGCTGTCGTCGCGGCAGTTTTAAAAACGATTTAGTGACTGTTTACAATCGCTTTGAGGCGCTATCTGCCTAGTATTGATCTTCATCGCCGTGGGCCGCATTTCCCCTGAAAAGCCTGTCCGCCTTCGAAGTATAGCTGGCCTGGTGATTGTAAAACCAGTCGCCTGACAGACCAAGCATATGCAAAGTTACCACGAAAGCGGAAGATAAAAAAATGCTGCTCCTTTCCCTATTTCCCGGGATAAGGAGCAGCATCAAATATACCTAGGATTTCTATAAGCCGCTAAATTTTACATTAGCGGTCAAATCATGACTTAACCGTCATAAGGAAACCCCGGTTCTCTTAGTTGGCTGGTGCCTTGTAATCTTTGCTAAGGAACTCGTTGGTATATGCCTCCTTCACATCAAACGGCTTTTCCAGATTGAAGTATTTTTTAACCAGATCGTAGCTCGCCGCAAGCCCGTCCGGATCAAGATATCCAAGCGCCACTTTCCTTGTCGGCTCCGTCGACATCAATTCTTCCACCCGGAGCCATTGGTCCATCTGCGCCTTTTCATCGAGGCCGCTCACATTCTTCATCAGAGCATCAATGCAGGGCTTGTGGTCTTCCGCGCAAGCATTAAAGGCTTTCTGCGTAATGGCGACGAACCTGGCGACATCATCCTTATGGTCCTTCAGATACTGGCCGTTTACGAAAATCGAGTTGCCATAGGGATTAACGCCAAGGTCGCGCCAGGCGACAAAGCCCATGTCATCGCCCATCGCATTCACTTTGAGATCATGGCCGTTATAGAAGTCGCTGATAATATCAACACGATCGGACATCAGGCTCGGCATTTTTGCCTGCGGGGCGATGTTGATGAATTTTACGGAATCCACGGCAATCCCGGTGGCCTGGGCAAAAGCGGGCCACATCGCGCGAGATGCATCACCAGGAGGATTACCGATTGTATGGCCGGGAAAATCCTTTGGCCCCTTGATGCCGCTCGCGCTCTTGCGCCAGTAGAAGCCTTGCGGGGAATTCGCATATACGGCCATAACCGCAACAACATCGGCGCCTTTACCACGTGCAATAAACGCCGTTGGCAAGTCAGCGACACCCAGCTGTGCCTGTCCAAGCCCGATTTTCTGCGATGACGCAGCGGACCCTTTCGCCGCTTCGATATCGACATCCAATCCGGCATCCGCATACCAACCCTGCTCACGCGCATAATAGTAGGGAGAGTGGTCTGCCGTCGGAAACCAGTTCAGAACAAACGTGATTTTTTCCGCTGCGGATGCGCTGTTTATGGAAAACAACCCAGCGAGCGTTGCGACCGCCAAGGTTGAAACAAATTTGGTAATTCGCATTGAATTCCCCCTACTTTGCCTGTATCAAAATTTGAAAAATTCCGTGGAGATGGGCCTTTTCGTGCAATAACGCTAATTATAATTTCACCTTGAGTCAATACTATCCAACTAGTTGGTTGATAAATGAAGAAAGCTGCGGTCTTGAAAAAGCGACGGGGCGGGCGCCCCAAAAAGTCAGACAATAACGACACACGGCAGTCGTTACTTGAGGTGGCGCGGGAGGAATTTGCCGGGCGCGGGCTTGAGGGGGCGCGTGTCGACCGCATTGCCAAGAAGGCCAATGTCAACAAGCAACTGGTCTATCATTATTTCGGTAGCAAGGACGATTTGTATATCGCCGTTCTGGAAGAGGCCTATCAGAATATCCGGGCGCAGGAGCGCGAACTGGATCTCGCCGAGCTTCCCGCCGATGAAGCGATGCGGGTGTTGATAGAATTCTCCTTCGACTATCTCGACCGTAACCGGGAATTTGTTGCCCTTGTCACGGATGAAAATACGCATCTTGGCGAGCATCTTAAAAGTTCAACGCGTGTCGAGCCCATGAACCAGCCAATCATTGACATGATCAAGGAAACGCTGGCGCGCGGCGATTTCAAGCCGGGGCTTGATCCGTTCCAGGTTTATCTGTCGATCGCCGCGCTGTCGTTTTTCTATTTTTCCAATGCCTATACCTTGTCGCGGATCTTTGGCCGGGATCTTCTGGAAGATGCCTCCGTTGCGGAACGTCGGCGGCATGTTGTGGAATTCGCGATGGCTGCCCTCGTAGAATCCTGACCGCTTTCCTACGGAGTTGACAGACCCTATCCTCGCGACTAATAATCAACCAAATGGTTGGTTTATGCGGAGTGGACCAGATGGGCGACAGTACGGAAAACCTGGAAGCGGTCGATTACAAAACCGGCATCGTAACGGTCTTGCGGGAAAAATTCCCGTCGCTCGTGCCGATTATCGTTTCGCACGCGCTGGTCATTCTCGCCTGGTATCTCATCGTAAAATTCAACAACATCCCAGCTTATATCCTTCCCTCCCCCGGCGCAACGATCGAGACGCTTTTTCAAGGGAGTTATGCCTGGGGTCTCAATACCTTCACCACCGTTGTCGAGATTTACGGCGGATATGTCATTGCCGTTGCCTTCGGGATCGGCGCCGCCCTTATTTTCTACTGGTTCCGCTGGTTCAGCCTGCTGGTCTTCCCCCTGTTCGTCACGTTAAGCATGGTTCCCAAAATCGCGCTTGGCCCGCTCTTCGTGGTCTGGTTCAGCTATGGCGTTGGTACGAACATTTTCATCGCCTTCGTGATTTCCTTCTTCCCCATGCTGCTGACGACATTGCGGGGCCTTCGGGAGGTCGAGCCTGAACTCCTGGAACTCGTCCAGTCGCTCAAAGCAACAAGGTGGCAGATTTTCATGAAAATCCAGCTCCCCAATTCCCTTCCCTATATTTTCTCCGGCATGAAGGTCAGCAGCATCCTCGCCGTGGCCGGGGCCATTGTCGGGGAATTCATCGCGTCGGAAAACGGGCTCGGATATCTCATGATCCAGGTGCAGGCCGTTCTGGATACCGCCGCCATGTTCATGGCCGTTATCCTGCTCAGCCTTGTGGGCGTTGCGCTGTATCTCGCGATCATCGGCCTTGAACGCCTGCTGGTCGTTCAGGGATCCCGCATCGACTGAGGAAGGCCTTTCATGCAAACGGCATATCATGAACTGACCGCAACCCGGCTTCTGCAAGGCTATCGCGAAAAGGAATTCACACCGGTCGAGGTGACAAAGGCCTGTCTTGAGCGGATTACGGATTTGAATTCAATCATCAATGCCTTTTGCCTCATCGATGAAGAAGCGGCCCTTGCATCGGCGGAACAATCAGCCGGTCGCTGGGAAAAAGGCACGCCTGAAGGTCAACTCGATGGCGTACCGGTTTCGATCAAGGACCTTTTGCTGGCAAAAAACTGGCCGACATTGCGAGGCTCCCACGTTACACCAAAGGAGGGGCCCTGGACTGAGGACAGCCCGCCGGTCGCCCGCATACGCGAGGCGGGCGGTGTCCTGCTCGGCAAGACCACGACACCGGAGTTTGCCTGGAAAGGCGTGACGGACAGCCCCCTTACTGGCGTCACGAAAAACCCCTGGAATATCGCCTACACTCCGGGCGGAAGCAGTGGCGGCGCCTCTGCCGCCGTCGCCGCCGGGATGGGCCCGCTGGCGCTTGGCACCGATGCGGGAGGATCGCTTCGCATTCCGGCCGCAATGTGCGGGCTTTTTACCATCAAGCCGACGGGCGGGCGCGTCCCCTCCTATCCCCCGACCCCTTACGGCAGTTTCGCCGCGACCGGACCGATCAGCTGGTCGGTGGAGGATGCAGCCCTGCTGCTGACGGTGTTGAGCGGAGACGACTGGCGGGACGGATCAGCCCTTCCGCCCCCCGGAGAAGATTTTTTGAAAGGCCTTCATGAGGATTGCCCGCGCCTTCGTATCGGCTGGTCGCCGGATTTGGGCTTCGCTCATCCTCAACCTGATGTTCTGGGCGCGCTGAAAACTGCAATCTACCGGCTGAAGGAGCTTGGGCATTCTGTCGAAGAAGTCCCTGCCCCGTTTGATGATCCAACCGGCGTGTATGAGGATTTACGCACAGGCATGACAGTCTCCGCCTTCGCAAGGCTGGGCGAAGCGCAATTCGCCGAAATGGACCCTGGCCTTGTCGCGCATATCCGCGAAAGCCGCGCCACGGCAAATCTGGAACGTTATCTTGCGGCGGATGCGGCGCGCGCCAGAATATGCGGCGAAATGCGCCGGTATCATATGGAATATGACCTTTTACTGACCCCGGCGCTTGCCTGCGCGGCGTTTGAAACAGGGATCGACGGACCGGCGGACCTGCCGGAAAGCCGTCTCTGGTCCCCCTTCACCTTCCCGTTCAACCTAACACGACAGCCGGCCGTCACCCTGCCTTGCGGTTTCGATACCAACGACCTCCCCCTCGCGGTCCAGTTGGTCGGGCCGCTTTATTCCGAAAAGATGCTGCTGCAGCTCAGCCGCCAGTATGAACTGGCACACCCTTGGGAACGCGCCCGCGCCACACCGGGGCAGCCCGCATGAATTCATTGGAGACAATAAAAATGAACCAACCGTCCTCAGATTTCACACTACCACCGACGATCGAAAGCGAGGAAGCCCTGGAAGAACTTCTGTCGCGCCCGGCACCGGAATTATCGGCGGAACTTGGTGGCCTCGATGGCGATATCATGATCCTCGGGGCGGGCGGAAAAATCGGCCCCTCCCTTGCCCGGATGGCGAAACGCGCCTGCCCGGAAAAGAAGGTTTATGCCGTTGCCCGCTTTTCAAACGGCTCGCTTGCGGATGAACTTGCCGGAGATGGCATCGAGATCATTAAGGCCGATTTGCTGGACCGCACCGCCATTGAAGCCCTACCGAAAGTCGCCAATGTGATGTTTCTCGCCGGGCAGAAGTTCGGATCCTCCGATGCCCAGTCGCGGACATGGGTGATGAACAGCTTCATGCCGGGCCTGGTTGCCGAGCATTTTAAGGAGAGCCGCATCGTCGCCTATTCCACCGGATGCGTCTATCCGTTCGTACCCATCATTTCCGGCGGGGCGTCTGAAGACCTGCCCCCCGACCCGCCCGGTGAATATGCGATGTCCTGCATCGGCCGGGAGCGCATTTTCGAATATTTTTCAAAGAATTACGGCACGCCGGGGAGGCTGTTCCGGCTGAACTATGCCATCGACATGCGATACGGCGTTCTCGTGGATATCGCGCGAAAAGTTCTCGCGGGCGAGACAATCGACGTGACCATGGGCCATGTCAATGTGATCTGGCAGGGGGATGCGAATGTGATGGCGTTACGCTCGCTTGCGCATACAACTTCGGTTACCAGCCCGATAAATGTGAGCGGCCCCGAGACGATTTCTGTCCGCTGGGCGGCGAAGGCCTTTGCCCGCCGCTTCGGCAAGGCAGCCCGCATCGAGGGGCAGGAAGCGGACTATGCCTGGCTGACCAATACGGCGCAGGCAAACAAGCTGTTCGGCTATCCGAAAGTATCGCTGGAACTCCTGATGGACTGGGTCGCGGACTGGATTGCCAGGGGTCGGGAAATATACGACAAGCCGACCAAATTCGAGGTGCGCGATGGCAATTACTGAGGGTCTTGTGCACGCCATTCTCGGCCCGGAGGATATCGATGGTGCCATGGATCTGGTGGTGGAGGCCGGATGGAACCAGATCGCAGAAGACTGGCGGCTGATGTGCCAAGCCGGGGAGGCAATTGTTCTCCGTGAAGATAACGGCATCCCGGGAGCCACGGCGCTTGCTTTACCCTATCCGGGCGGTTTCGGCTGGATCAGCATGGTTCTTGTAACCTCAGTTTTGCGACGGAAAGGCCTCGCCACTCAATTACTGAATGATCGCGTGGCGTGGCTTCAGGCCCGCGGTCTTGTTCCGGTTCTGGATGCCACGGAAGCAGGAGAACAGGTCTATCTGAAAGCGGGATTTGCAACGGGCCTTCGCTTCACCCGCTGGCAAGGCGAAAGAACAGGCGCGCATGCCCCGCAAGGTGACATTCGCGTCGCATCCGAAACTGACCTCCACTGGATACAGGCGCTTGATGCCGCCGTCTTTCATGCGGACCGGGGGGATATCATCCTTGATTTCCTGTACCGTCCCGGCAGCAAATGCTTTGTCAGCAATCATTCAAAAACAGGCTTTATCATCGCACGACAAGGGCTCCGGGCAACCCAGTTCGGCCCTCTTGTTGCCGACACGGAAGAGGAAGCCATTCAGCTCTTAGACGCCGCACTCTCAGAGACCGATGGGCCCGTCTTTTTTGACCTGCTCGATACCCGCTCGAAGCTGGCGGCGCATGTCGCTTCGCTCGGCTTCGAAAAGCAGCGCGGCTTTGCCCGAATGAGTTTGGGGCAAGCACCTGACTTTGATGGTGGAGGGCGGACAATGATCATTGCAGGACCGGAATACGGGTAAGGATAACCGACATGCGCCGGACTGAATTTAAAAGACCCGCTTATGAGTGCCCAGGCTTGGATGACAATGCCTGTATCGCCGGAAACCCCTCGCTGGCTTGCCTGAATTAGGAGTATAACCGATGACTGCCCCCGTTTTAGAAAGCCCGTCTTCGCCCGAGGTGATGATCCGTCTGGAAGGTGTCCAAAAGACCTATGTCAGCCGCGAGGGCGCGAAACATGTCGCCGTCAGCGACGCCACCATGACCGTGAATTCCGGCGATCTCGTATCGCTGGTCGGTCCCTCCGGTTGCGGCAAGACAACTCTCCTCAAGATTTTGGCGGACCTCCATGATGCGGATGAAGGGGTAATTGAAATCGGTACGAAGGAGGATCC
>SBHH01000116.1 GCA_006226265.1 Alphaproteobacteria bacterium
GATAACGTCCGCATCGCTCTCCTTGCGGACGAAGTCATCGCGCATGCGGTGATATATTTCTTTATCCGCAATTTGCCGAAGCGCCCAGACCGCTGCAAGTCGAACAATGGGGGAGGGATCGGATAACAGCGGCTCGATCAGCGGAAGGCTGGATGCTTTCCCTTCGTTTCCGAGTGCGATCAGCACATTCCGGATAAAGCGGTTCCGGCCAAGCCGTTTGACCGCCGACCCCTTGAAGAGCTCGCGGAATGCCGCATCGTCGAGGGTGACCAGATACCGGAGCCGTGGCGCCACGCGGGCCAGCTCGGGGTGGAGAGCCATCTCGGCCGCTTCGCTTGCATATTTATTCCAGGGACAGATGGCGAGGCAATCATCGCAGCCGTAAATCCGGTTGCCGATGAGGGGGCGCATCTCGCGCGGAATATGCCGCCGCGTCTCAATGGTGAGATAGGAAATGCAGCGCCGCGCATCGAGCTGATAAGGTGCCGGAAAAGCATTGGTCGGGCAGATATCGAGGCAGGCGGTGCAACTGCCGCAATCGCCCGCAACGGGGGCGTCCGGTTCAAGTTCAATCGTCGTGAAGATGGCGCCCAGAAACAGCCAGGAGCCAAACTCCCGGCTTAAAAGATTGGTATGCTTGCCTTGCCAGCCGAGGCCTGCCCTTGCGGCCAGCGGTTTTTCCATCACCGGCGCGGTATCGACGAAGACCTTGATCTCCCCGCCATGTTGCGCGATCAGCCAGCGGCCGAGACGCTTCAGGCGTTTCTTGATCATATCGTGATAATCGCGCCCTTGCGCATAAACCGAGATAACGCCGCGATCTTTCGCGCTTTGCCAGCGGAGCGGATCTTCGTCCGGTCCGTAATTGAGGCCGAGCATGAGGACGGAGCGTGCCTCCGGCCAGAGGCTTTGCGGATGCTGCCGCCGGTCCGCCTTTTCGGCAAGCCAGTCCATATCCCCGTGGCGGCTTTCGGCAATGAACTCCTTTAGCCGCACGCCCGGTTCGACCCCGAAATCGGCGCCGGTGATCCCGATGCAATCGAAGCCTACCGATAATGCCTGGGCACGGATGTCAGAAGTCGAGATCGGCATAATGCTTCGGCGCGGGCATGCCGGGCAGGCTGTCGCCGAGGATGCCCCGGAAGCTCGGCCGGGATTTCGCCCGCGCATACCAGATTTTGGCGACGGGATGTTGCTCCCACGGGACATCGCCGAGATAATCGACGGAGGAAAGTTGCGCCGCCGCGCTGATATCGGCGAGGCCGTAATCATCGCCCGACAGCCAGTTCCGCCGCTCCACCAGATAGGTGATATATTCCAGGTGATAATGAATATTGTGATGGCCCGCGCGAATGGCGGCTGTGTTGGGCGTGCCCGACTTGGTCAGCCGCTTCATGATCTTTTCCTCGACCAGATTATCGGTGACCTCGGTATAGAATTTGCGATCGAACCAGCCGATCAGCCGCCGTGCCTCCGCCCGGTCCAGCGCATCCTTCGGCAGAAGCGGCACCTCCTCGTAGGTTTCTTCAAGATATTCGCAGATGGCCTGACAATCGGCGAGGGTCGCGCCGCTTTCATCGACCAGAACCGGTACCTCCCCGGCGGGGTTGCGGGCAAGGAACCCGGGCCGCCGGTCCCACGGCTTTTCGATTTTCAAATCGAACTTCAGGCCTTTTTCGGCGAGGGTCAGCCGGACCTTGCGGCTGGCCGGGGAAATCCAGAAATGATAAAGTGTGCGCATGCGCCGACATTAGCGCATGCGGCTGCGTTGGAGAATAGGCAGATTGCCGCATCGGTAAAAAAATCGCCGGTGCGGCGGCGGGTCCGCCTGTCAGTTGACCGGGTGTAGCCGGAAATGCTCGGTTTTTTTCAGAAGGCGCGCGCATTCCATCCGGACGCGGGAAAACATTTCCGCCGTTCGGATGCTGCCACGCGCATCGAGCTGGTTGACATGCCGCTCGGCCATGTCCGGCGCGGCCTCGCCATAGACGAGGATAAAGCGCCGCGCGGCCCATTTGACACTCTCCGCGCTGATGATCGGGTCGCTGTAGACGGGGGTCGGAGTGCCGGTTTCTCGGGATAGCAGATCCATTTTGTTCTCTCCTGATGCCAAAAACATTCTGTTCAGGAGAGTGTAAGCAGGAAATGTGCCAGAGAGTGTTTCTCTTAACCTGTTGTATTTGCCTATATTTTTAAGGAAACAGAATGCCGTTTACGGGGAAGGGCCTGCCGCGGCGGCAAATTCTTCCCGCATAAAAAAGCCGGTGCAAGTGCCCCGGCTTTTTATCTTGGCGTCTGATGGCGGCATCAGGCGGTTTGGCGGTCTTCTGCGTCGTCATTGAGCGGATGGGCCAGCTTGTTCAGCATTTCCTTCGGGCAGATCTGATAGAACTTGTCCATCTCCCACCCCCAGTCAGCAAGCAGCGACTGGGCGAGCGGCGATTGCGTCTGCGCCGCATGCTCGGCGACCATATCTTTGAGGACACGGGCCCAATGGGCGGAAGCCACCCGCTGATAGACCACGCTTTCGTCGTTGATATTGATCGGCAGCAAATCCTCCGGATCATAGACGAAGGCCATGCCTCCGGTCATGCCGGCGGCGAAGTTGTCGCCGACGGTGCCGAGGATGGCGACGGTGCCGCCGGTCATATATTCGCAGCCATTGGTGCCGCAGCCCTCGATCACCGCGATGGCGCCGGAGTTGCGGACAGCGAAGCGTTCGCCCGCCTGACCCGCCGCGAACAGTGAGCCCGAGGTCGCGCCATAGAGCACCGTATTGCCGATAATGGTATTTTCATTCCATTTCAGCGGGCTGGAGGTGAGGGGGCGGACGACAATGCTGCCGCCCGACAGGCCCTTGCCGCAATAGTCGTTGGCATCGCCGAGGACTTCGAGTTTCAGCCCCTGCACCGCGAAAGCACCAAGCGACTGACCGGCGGACCCCCGCAGGCGCACCGTGATATGGCCGGGTTCCAGCCCGGTCATACCGAAGGTACGGACGATATGCGAGGAAAGCTTCGTACCGATCGCGCGATGGGTATTGCGGATGCTGTAGGCAAGCTGCTTCTTCTCGCCGCCCTTGGTGAAGACGCTGGCCGCATCCATGATCATGCGGGCATCCAGTGTTTCGGGTACCGGCACCGGCCCCTTGTTTACGCAATAGCGCGGATTACTGCCCGCATCGGCCTCCGCCAGAAGCGGGTTGAGATCGAGATCGTCGAGATGCGCGGAACCGCGGCTCACCTGGGTGAGCAGGCTGCTCCGGCCGATGATCTCCTGCAGGGAGCGGAAGCCGAGCTTCGCCAGAATCTCGCGCACTTCTTCTGCAAGGAAGCTGAAAAGGTTGACGACCTTGTCGGCATTGCCCTCGTATTTCTTGCGAAGCTCCTCATCCTGCGTGCAGATGCCGACCGGGCAGGTGTTGGAATGGCACTGGCGCACCAGGATACAGCCGAGAGCGACCAGCGCGCCGGTGCCAAGGCCATATTCCTCGCCGCCCATCAGGGCACTGATGACGATATCGCGGCCGGTCTTCATGCCACCGTCGACCCGGAGCAGCACGCCGTGGCGCAGCTTGTTGAGGGTCAGTACCTGGTTGACTTCCGGCAGGCCCATTTCCCAGGGCACGCCCGCATATTTCAGCGAGGTCTGCGGGCTTGCGCCCGTCCCGCCCGAGTTGCCGGAGATCATGATGACATCGGCCTTCGCCTTGGCGACACCGGCGGCCACCGTGCCGATCCCGGCCTCGGCCACCAGCTTCACGCAGACGCGCGCCTCCGGGTTGATCTGCTTCAGGTCATAGATGAGCTGGGCCAGATCCTCGATCGAATAGATATCATGATGCGGCGGCGGCGAGATCAGGGTCACGCCGGGGGTAGCATTGCGAAGCTTGGCGATCATTTCCGAGACCTTGAAGCCCGGCAGCTGCCCGCCTTCGCCGGGCTTTGCGCCTTGTGCGATCTTGATCTCGATTTCCTCGCAGTTATTGAGATATTCCGCCGTCACACCAAACCGGCCCGAGGCAATCTGCTTGATCGCCGAGTTGGCATTGTCGCCGTTCGGCCGGGGCTTGAAGCGGCTGACATCCTCGCCGCCCTCGCCGCAGTCGGACTTGCCGCCGATGCGGTTCATGGCAATGGCGAGGGTCTCATGCGCTTCCTTGCTGAGCGCGCCGAGGCTCATCGCGCCGGTCACGAACCGCTTGCGGATTTCGGTAATGCTCTCCACTTCCTCGATCGGGATGGGTTCCCGCACCGACTTGAAGTCGAGCAGATCGCGGAGATTGACGGGCGCCATGCGGCTCATGCCCTCGCTGTATTTCTTGTAGAGCGAATAGCTGTCCTTCTCGACCGCCGTTTGCAACAGATGGATCAGCTCGCCATCGAAGGAATGGGTCTCGCCCGAGGCGCGGTAGCGATAAAGACCGCCGACCGGCAGACTGATGACATCCTCGCGCCAGGCTTTGCGATGCTGTTCCATCACCTTGAACTGGATGCCGGGCAGGCCGATGCCTGAAATGCGCGACGGCATACCGGGGAAAAACTCCGCAACGAGGGCGCGGGAAAGGCCCACGGCCTCGAAGTTATAACCGCCGCGATAGGAACTGATGACCGAGATGCCCATCTTGGACATCACTTTGAGAAGGCCCTGGTCGATAGCCTCGCGCATGCGCTTGAGGCAGGTGGCGATATCGAGATTGCCGAACAGGCCCCGATCATGCCGGTCCATGATGCTTTCCTGCAGCAGATAGGCATTGATGGTGGTCGCGCCGACGCCGATCAGGACCGCAAAATACTGCACATCGAGGCATTCGCTCGAACGGATATTGATCGAGGTGAAGGTGCGAAGCCCCTCGTTCACCAGATGGGTATGCACCCCGCCTGCCGCCAGAATGGACGGGATCGGCGCGCGCGACGCATCGGCGGTGATATCGCTCAAAATAAGATGAGCGCAGCCGCCGCGAACAGCGTTTTCCGCCTCCACGCGAATATCGCGGAGTGCCTGGCTCAGCGCCTCCGGTCCGCCATCGGGATCGAAGGTGCAGTCAATCACCTGCGCGCCCTCACCCATATATTCCTGCATGGCCTCAAACTCGCCATTGGTCAGGATCGGGCTTTCCAGTGAAAGGATTTCCGCCTGGCTCTTGTCCTCATCCAGAATGTTGTTGAGGTTGCCAAGACGGGTTTTCAGGGTCATCACGCGCCGTTCGCGCAGACTGTCGATCGGCGGGTTGGTAACCTGGCTGAAGCGCTGGCGGAAATAGTGATGCAGGCCGCGGTACTGCTTGGAGAGGACCGCGAGCGGCGTATCGTCGCCCATTGAGCCGACGGCTTCCTTGCCATCCTCGACCATTGGCTGCAGGATCAGCTCCAGATCCTCAAGGGTCCAGCCCGAGCAGAGTTGGCGCTTGCGAAGTTCCGGCCGATCAAAGCGCCGGAGCTCCTTCGCGCCGCCGATTTTCTCGCCGAGATCGAAAGTATTCTCGATCCATTTGTCGAATGGCTTCGCGGCGGCAAGCTTGTCTTTAAGCGCCCGGTCGAAATACATCTGGCCCTTTTTGAGATCGACGCCGATCATCTGGCCGGGGCCGACGCGGCCCTTCTTGACGATGCGCGATTCATTGACTGGCACCATGCCGGTTTCCGACCCGACGATCAGCAGATTGTCGCGCGTCACCGTGAAGCGAAGTGGACGCAGACCATTCCGGTCCATGCCCGCAATGACCCAGCGGCCGTCGGTTGCGCAGATCGCCGCCGGGCCGTCCCAGGGTTCCATGACCGAGTTGCAATAGGCATAGAGCGCTTTGTGCTTGGCGGGCATGTTCTCCTTGTTGCCCCAGCTTTCCGGAATCAGCAGCGTCTTCGCCATCGGCGCGCTGCGTCCGGCGCGGACCAGCACTTCGAACACCGCGTCGAGTGCGGCGCTGTCGGAGCTGCCTGCCTGGATGATTGGCTTCACATCGTCCGACCGGTCGCCGAAGGTGTCGGAAACCATGCGGATTTCATGACTCTTCATCCAGTTGATGTTGCCGCGGATGGTGTTGATCTCGCCGTTATGGGCGAGCATCCGGAAAGGTTGCGCCAAGTTCCAGGTCGGGAAGGTATTGGTCGAATAGCGCTGGTGATAGATCGCAAAGGTCGAGACGAACCGCTCGTCCAGAAGATCGGGGTAGAAGCTGGAGAGCTGTTCGGCCAGGAACATGCCCTTATAGATGATCGACCGGCAGGAGAGCGTGCAGATATAGAAGCCGCTGATATGCGCGGCCAGCACCTTCTTCTCGATGCCCCGGCGGATGATATAGAGGTCGCGTTCGAACTCGCTGTCATCGACACCGCGGGTATTGGCAATCATGATCTGCTCGATCTCGGGCCGGGTCGCATTGGCCTTCTCGCCGATGATGCTGGCATCGACCGGCACCTGTCGCCAGCCGTAGATATAATAGCCGAAGGCAAGGATTTCGCTCTCGACGATAGTCCGGCAGGTTTCCTGCGCCTCGAAATTGGTTTTCGGCAGGAAGACCATGCCGACGGCGAGCTTGCCGTCGATCGGTTCATGACCCGTGCGGGCGATATGTTCTTTAAAGAAATCCTGGGGGATCTGCACATGAATGCCGCAGCCGTCGCCGGTCTTGCCGTCCGCATCGACGGCGCCCCGGTGCCAGACGGCCTTCAGCGCATCGATGCCCGCGGCGACAACCGCGCGGGATGGCTTGCCATCCGTCGCGGCCACAAGGCCGACGCCGCAGTTATCCTTTTCCTCGGCCGGATCATACATTCCTTCGGCTTCCAGATGGGCAGCGGATTTCGCCCAGTCGCGAACAAATTCCTCACCGCCGGAAAGGGGGGCCTTGATCTGTTTGTTTTCGTTCTTCATTTCATTCGTCCCAAAGTTCAGGAAGCAAGGGCAACTTTATCGGCGGCCTGTTTTCCGGCGAGATATTTGTGGATGGAGGCGGCAGCATCGCGTCCGTCGCGGATGGCCCAGACGACAAGCGAGGCACCCCGGACAATATCGCCGATGGCGAAAACGCCGTCGAGATTGGTCATGGAGGTCGCAAAATCGATCGAAATCGTGCCCCAGCGGGAAACCTCCAGCTCCTTCGCGCCGAACAGGGTCGGGATATCCTCCGCATCGAACCCGAGCGCCTTGATGGCAAGATCGCAAGGGATGTCATGCTCGGACCCGTCGATTTCCACCGGCACCTGACGGCCGGTCGAATCGGCGATGCCAAGATGCATCTCAATCGCCTTTACGCCCGTTACCTTCTCGTCGCCAAGGAAAGCTTTGGGGGCGGAGAGCCAGACAAACTCGACGCCTTCCTCCTCCGCATTCGTGACCTCGCGAAGCGAGCCCGGCATGTTCTTGCGGTCGCGCCGGTAGAGGCATTTGACCGACTTCGCGCCCTGACGGACGGCGGTCCGGACGCAGTCCATCGCGGTGTCACCGCCGCCGATGACGACGACGTTTTTGCCATCTGCATTAAGGGTACCGTTCTCAAATTCAGGAACGTTATCGCCAAGCCCCTTGCGGTTGGAAGCCGTGAGATAGTCAAGCGCGGGCACGATTCCGCCAAGGCCGCTGCCCGGCAGGGAAATGTCGCGCGACTTGTAGACCCCGGTTGCGATCACGATGGCGTCGTGCTTTTTCCGAAGTTCTTCAAGCGTTGCATCGCGCCCGATCTCGAAATCAAGATGGAAGGTCACGCCACTGTCGGCGAGCAGCGTCGCGCGCCGCTCAACGACTTCCTTTTCCAGCTTGAAGCCCGGAATGCCGTAAATCATCAGTCCGCCGACCCGGTCATAGCGGTCATAGACATGGACCTGATAGCCTTTCTTGCGAAGCTCGTCCGCCGCCGCAAGGCCGCCCGGGCCTGCGCCGATCACGCCGACCGACTGGTCGAGTTCGGCAACTGGCGTGACCGGCTTGACCCAGCCCTTTTCCCAGGCGGTATCGGTGATATATTTCTCGACCGCGCCGATGGTAACGGATTCAAACCCCTTCTCGATCACACAGGACCCTTCGCAGAGCCGGTCCTGCGGGCAGATGCGGCCGCAAATCTCCGGGAAATTATTGGTCGACTGGCTGACCTCATAGGCCTCCTCCAGCCGACCGTTTGCGGTCAGCATCAGCCAGTCCGGAATGTTGTTCTGCACCGGGCAATGGATCTGGCAATAGGGAATGCCGCATTGCGAACAGCGGCTCGCCTGCTCGGTCGCGCGCGCCGTCTCGAATTCCCCATAGATTTCGTTGAAATCCGTCCGGCGGCTCGCCGCCTCTCGCTTTTCGGGCATATGCTTTTCCAGCGTGACAAATTTCAGCATTTTCTTTGACATCAGACATTCCCATCCGGTTCCGGTTCCCTCCGGAACGGTTAACATTATCCGCGACTGCAACAAATTCGCCGGGCGGCGCGGGCCTTGCGTCCTGCCCGGGAAAGGCACGATTTCCGGCCTTTCTGGCCGGGTTCCGATCAAGGCTATACCGCTGACGGAAATTCTGAATACCCTAATTTTCCATCAGTTGCCAGTGAAAAATTGAAAATAGGTCAAAAGTACTGACATAAATTCAATTAAAAGTACGATTTAATCTCAAAAATCAACATAGGGTACAAAATGCCGAATTTCAAAAGGACCGATTCGGAACTATTTGTTCAAAGACATGAGTTTTCCAGTGGAACCCGATTTGAGAAGCATTTTTTATGATGGCGCCAAGGTGCCAAGGCATGAAAAACATCTGCCGGAGAGGGGCTTGTCAGAACCTCTCCGTTAATTGCCGCAAAAAGGTTAAAGGGCTTTTAGTCGCTCAACGCCGGATCGGTGAAGAGATCGCCGCCGCGTTTATAACGGCGAAGATATTGCGGCACGATGGCATCGATGCGGGACGGCGCAATGCCAAGATCGGTGAGGCCGGGTTCGGACCCGGTTGCGACATTATCGGTTTTGAGCAGCTTGATCTGGTCCGGCGTCAGAAGCGGTCGCCCCGGCGCAAGGCTCATGAAGGCCGCGGCAATAGACATCGCGCCCGATGGCGCAGGCAGCAACAGGCATTTCCGACCGGTGAAGGCGAGAACCTTCTCGATAATCTCGCGGAAGGAGAGGACATCCGGTCCGGCAAATTCATAGGTTTTGCCCTGATAATCCGCATTTTCGATGATCCGGACGATTGCATTGGCCAGATCCTCGACCCAGACGGGTTGCATCTTGTTTTTCCCGCCATCGACAATCGGAAAGGCGGGGGCAATCGACAGGATTCGCGCAAAGCGGTTGAAAAATTCGTCGTCATTGCCGAACACGACGGAGGGGCGGAGGACGGTCGCGCCCGGGAATTCGGCGCGGGCGAGTTCCTCGCCGACCGCTTTGCTCCGGGCATAACCGGCGGCATGCTCCCGGCTCGCGCCAAGGGCGGACATATGGATGAGCTGCGCCGCGCCGGCAGCCTTGGCGGCACGGGCAATCCGCTCCGCCGCGTCAACATGGAGCTGGCCGAAATTCTGCGCGCCCCGTTCAAACAGGACGCCGACAAGATTGATGACGATATGCGCTCCCGCGATGGCCCGCTCGACCGAGGCCTGGTTGCGGACATTCGTCTTCATGCCGACGATCTGGCCGACATTGCCTTGCGTCATCAGGGCGGTGGCGCTTTCCGGGTCCCGCGCGGCAAGGCGGATCTGGTATCCTTTTGCCGCGAGCCGTCCGACAAGATGACGGCCGATAAAGCCGGTGCCGCCGAAAATGGTAATCAAATGATCAGGCATCTCTCGTCCCTCTGTATCACGGTTCCGGGCCGCCGGGAGCAAGGTGTTTCAACCCTCCCCGCCCTGGTCTTAAGGCATTATCTAACCGCATCCGGCGCGAAGGCCAAGGGGAAATCGAAAATACTTGCGCCAAATACACAAAGTTTGTTGACATCTGCCCTACGGCTTTATATCAGAGGCGTGCTTTAGTTGCCCAGGTGGCGGAATTGGTAGACGCGCTAGCTTCAGGTGCTAGT
>SBHH01000172.1 GCA_006226265.1 Alphaproteobacteria bacterium
GGTCCTTCGAGAGCTTGGCGAAGCTTGCCTGGTTCATTGAGGCGATGGAGACGCTGTTGATGCCGAGACGGCCTGCGTCGGAGACATATTTCACGACTTTCGGCAGGCCGAATTTCACGCCGCTGTCGAACGGCGCATTGGCCATGGCGTCAAGGGCGTTGCGGTTCACGGCTTCGACGGCGTCGGTGAAGCTCATCGGGACCGGCGATCCACCGGCGGCTTCAATGCCCCAGGCGATGGCAGCAACGGCACGGATGCGCTTGCCTTTCAGATCTTCCGGCAGGCGGGCGGCGAAATTGCCCCAGATGCCGCCATCCGGGAAGGGCAGGGCCCAGAGCATTTTCACGCCCTTGGAGGTAAATTCCTTCTGCAGGTCTGGGTTGGAATCGTAAAGTTCCTTGAAGGCATACGTCACCGCATCGGCCTTTTCCGTGATCCAGGGCAGGACGATGTTCGATAGCGGATATTGCTTCGGGTTATAGGCCTGCGGCGTGCCCGTGCCAAAATCAACCGCGCCTTCGGACAGGCCTGGATAAATCTGCGGCGCTTTCATGAGGGAGCCGCCGAGATAGCGTTCAAAAGTGATGTCGCCCTTACTTCGTTTTTCGACCTGATCCATGAACCAGATATCAAGCGTCGTGGAAATCGACTTCTGGGAAATATAGCTTGCGTAGACCAGCTTCGTCTTGGCATAGGCCGATGTCGGCATCGCGGCTACGGCAAGTACCGTACAGGCAATACTTGTGGAAACGATTTTTTTTAATTTTATGGATATTTTCATTCTATCCTCCCCGTTTGATCATGCGTTGAGTTTTATTCGTTCTATTACCGGCGTCTTCGTCCCGCAGTCATCCCGCAGAGGACTCCGGCATATGATTTTTACGTAACATGGTGACTATAGAAGGCTCAAATGAACTGTCTTCAATCCACAAAACCAGTTTCGTTCATGTCAAATGCGAAGCGTGCAGCAGAAATAAGTGGCAAATTCGGTCGGTCCCTGTTTTTGTATCGCTCATATCTTGCGTGAGCGTTGAATGGGATGGTAAAACGATTTCGCAACTTGTGCAAGCCTCTATTGAACGGAAAAAAGAAAAGGAAAAAAGATGACCGACGCCGGATGGGAAAAGCGCTTTGCGGGCCGCGTTGCCGTGATCACCGGTGGCAGCAAGGGGATCGGTCTTGAAACCGCGAAGGAGCTTGCGAAGGGCGGGGCGCGTCTTTCGCTTTGGGCCCGGAGTGAGGTGGCGCTTGAATCCGCCGCGAAAGAACTTGGGGGCCTCACCGATGTGCATATCGTCGCCGTCGATGTGGGATCGGAAAAGGATGTGAAGGCGGCCGCCAAGGCGGCATTGTCCCGTTTCGGCAAGGTCGACATCCTGATCAACAATGCGGGCATTCTGGGTGGCCGCGCGCCAGTCGGGTCCTATTCCCTTTCGGAGTTTGAGGAGGTACTTCGCATCAATCTCATCGGGACATTTCTTTGCTGCACTGCGCTGGTGCCGGGCATGGTGAAGGCAGGATACGGGCGGATCGTCAATGTGGCTTCCGTCGCGGGTAAGGACGGTAATCCCTTCGTCTCCGCCTATGTCGCGTCAAAGGCGGGGCAGATCGGCTTCACCAAGTCGCTCGGCAAGGAGCTCGCGGAGAGTGGTGTGCTTGTAAATGCCGTGACCCCTTCTGCGAGCCCGACAGAGATATTTGGCGGGCTGGATGAGGAGAAAAAGGCGCGCCTTCTCGCCAATGTCCCAATGAAGCGTCTGGTCGAGCCAATTGAGATTGCCAAAATGATCGCCTGGCTAGCCTCCGAGGAATGTTCTTTCTCCACCGGAGCCGTCTTCGATATCTCCGGCGGGCGGGCGACTTTCTGACAGAAGTCAATTTATTCAGTATCTGGCTTAAGCGGGTTTTGCTTGCAGCAAGGCTTTCATTCCGGCGGCGGAGAAGCGGACGAGATGGTTCATGTCTGGCGGACTGGCACCGGGGCTCAAGGTCTCAAGGCGCCAGTTTGCATTGAAGAAAGCGAGCATGGCGGCGACGGAGAAAATCTGTCCCGTCGCGGCAAGCTCTGATGTCGCCTTCGGATAGAGGCTCAAAATCGCCTCCATGAAATGTTGCGTCGTCGGATCAAAGCATTCCGCCGCCAGATCGCGCCAACGGGCATCGGCGGAGACATGGGCGACGAGCCGCCCGTAATCGAGCCATTGATCCCCTTCCTCATTCACCAGCTTCTGATAGGCACGAAAGAAGCAGTCCATAATGGCTTCAAGGGTGAGGGGGCCTTTTTCCTTTAACGCCTTCAAATCCCGCATCCGGATTTCGGCGAGCAGTCCCGCATGGCGGCGGACGGTTTCGGCAAAGAGGGCTTCCTTGCTTCCCCCGTGATGATGGACGAGGCCGACCGGCACGTCGGCGAGCGTTGCAATCTCGCGAAGTGATGCGCCGTCGAAGCCATGGCGCGAGAAGACTTTCTCGGCGGCATCGAGGATGCGCTTTCGCGTCTCCAGCGATCGGGCGGATGGGGCTCTTTTCCGGGCGGCGGTCAAAATAAGATCCTGCTTAATAAAATAGCTGTTGCCTTATTTTGTACATTTGTTCAATCTAAAGGGCAATGGAGGAAACATGAATAATCAAAAAAAATGCTATGCCCTGATCGGTGCGGGGCCGATGGGCCTTGCCATGGCCAAGGTGCTGAAAGAGCAGGGCATCCCTTTTCAGGGGTTTGAGGCGGGAAAGGATGTGGGCGGTCTCTGGGATATCGAAGGGCCGAAATCCACCATGTACGAAACGGCGCATCTCATCTCTTCGAAGAGGATGACGGAATTTACCGACTTTCCCATGCGGGACGAAGTAGCGGAATATCCCTCGCATCGGGAGATGAAGCGCTATTTCCGGGAATTTGCAGATCATTACGACCTTCGCGCCAATTTCCATTTCAATGCGGAGGTTTTAAGCGCCGTGCCCTTGGGCGCACCGGGGGAGGGATGGAACCTCTTTTGGCGGAATGGGGACGGTGAGCATGAGGAACGGTTCGACGGCCTGCTTATCGCCAATGGCACCCTTTCGGAGCCCAATATGCCGGACTTTCCGGGCGCTTTTTCGGGTGAGTTGATCCATTCGAGCCAGTATCGGTATCCCGAGCAGTTCAAGGGCAAGCGCGTGCTGGTGGTGGGAGCCGGAAATTCCGGCTGCGATATCGCAGTGGACGCCATTCATCACGGAATAAGTTGCGATCTTTCGATGCGGCGGGGTTATTATTTCGTGCCGAAATATGTTTTTGGGAAACCGGCGGATACGCTTGGCGGGCTGATCAAGCTGCCAATGTCCATAAAGCGGAAAATCGATGGCATGATCCTCCGCTGGTTTGTCGGCAATCCACAAAAGTACGGCTTTCCGAAGCCTGATTACCAGCTTTATGAAAGCCATCCGATTGTAAACTCGCTGGTGCTCTATCACGCAGGGCACGGTGATATCAAAATCCGCCCGGATATCGAGCGGATCGAGGGCGATACCGTTCATTTCAAGGATGGCAGCACGGGCGATTACGACATGATCCTCGCCGCGACGGGCTACAAGCTTCACTATCCTTTCATCGATAGCGCGCTTCTTAACTGGCAGGGCGATGCGCCGCATCTTTATCTTAATTGCCTGCATCCGGAGCGGGACGATCTTGCGCTTCTCGGCATGGTGGAGGCAAGCGGCCTCGGCTGGCAAGGGCGGCATGAACAGGCGGAAATGGTCGCACGGTATCTCAAAGGGCTGGAGACGGGAAATACCGCTGCAGCAAAACTGCAGGAGGAAAAGGCAGGCAGTTTTCAACGCGCGACCGGCGGCATGAACTATATCGACCTGCCGCGCATGGCCTATTATGTCGACAAGGCGACCTATCTCAAATCCGTGAAAGGCTGGATTTCCGAGTTGAAGGAGGGGGCGAAATGAATGGGGCTATCGATGATGTCGTTCTTAATTTCAGCCCGACGTCGCTGCTTATCTTGAACGCCGTGCTCGCCGTCGTGATGTTTTCCATCGCGCTTGATCTTTCGCCCGCGGATTTCGGGCGGCTCCGCCGGGCGCCGAAACCGCTTCTCATCGGGCTTTTGTCGCAATTCGTCGTGCTGCCGGTCCTGACCTTTATCATGGTCTGGCTCCTGAACCCGAAACCCTCCATCGCGCTTGGGCTTATTCTGGTGGCGGCCTGCCCCGGCGGGAATATCTCCAACTTTATAACCCATCGGGCCGGGGGGAATACGGCGCTATCCGTGTCCATGACGGGGATTGCGACCGTCGCCGCCATCCTGATGACGCCGTTCAATATCGCCTTCTGGGGCGGCCTCTATCCGCCGACCCATGCGATTTTGCACGAAACCTCTCTCGATCCGATGCGGATCGCCGTGACCGTCTGTTTCATGCTGGTGCTGCCGCTTGTTCTTGGCGTGCTGTGCAATCGCTATTTACCGGCCCTGGCTGCGAAAATGAGAAAGCCGCTGCAATGGCTCGCCATGGCGATTTTCATTGCCTTTATCGTGCTCGCGCTTGCCGCCAATTGGAGTTATTTCCTGCAGTTCGCGGGCGCGGTTGCGGGGCTTGTCATCCTGCATAACGCCCTCGCGATGGCTGGGGGATGGGGAACTGCAACGCTTGCCCGCCTCTCGCCCTATGACCGGCGTGCCGTGATGATCGAGACGGGTATCCAGAATTCAGGCCTTGGTCTCGTCCTTATCTTCGCCTTTTTCAGTGGACTTGGCGGCATGGCGGTGACGGCGGCTTTCTGGGGGATCTGGCATGCGGTTTCAGGCCTTGCCCTCGCCATGATCCTCTCCCGGACGGAGGCAGCAAGATGAGCGCGTCCACAAAAGTCCTGGTCACGGGTGCTGCCGGGATGGTCGGTCGGGAATTGTTGAAGGAGCTTGCCGCAAGTTCGGCCTTTGAAACCGTGGCGACGGATATTGCCGCCCCGCCGAACCTGCCAGGCGGGATGCACTTTCAAAAACTCGATGTCACAACGACGGATCCTGATAAGGTGATCGGGGAGGTCCGGCCCGATGTGATCATTCATCTCGCCTCCATCGTCACGCCGCCCAAAGGCACGGGCCGCGATTTTGCTTATCAGGTGGATGTCGAGGGCACGCGGAAAATCCTTGAGGCGGCGGTTGCTTATAATGTTAGGCGGCTTGTCGTCACGTCCTCCGGTGCGGCCTATGGTTATCATGCAGATAACGCCGTTCCGCTCCGTGAAAGCGATCCGATCCGGGGGAATGCGGAGTTTGCCTATTCCCATCACAAGCGGCTGGTTGAAGAAATGCTGGCGGAGGCAAGGGAGGTCCATCCCGCACTGGAACAGGTTATCTTCCGCGTCGGCACTGTCCTCGGCGCGGGCACGGAAAACCAGATCACCGCGCTTTTTCACCGGCCGAAACTCTTGGCCGTTCGGGGGTATGAAAGCCCCTTCGTCTTTATCTGGACGCGGGATCTCGCGCGTATCCTGATGCGGGCCGCGGAGGAGGGACCCGCCGGTATCTATAATGTCGCAGGCGATGGCGCGCTCGGGATCAGTGATCTTGCAAGAATATTGAACAAGTCCGTCCGGGCCATCCCGGCCTGGGCGCTTAAAACGGCCTTGGCGATTGCGAAGCCGCTCGGCCTCACCCAATACGGGCCGGAGCAGGTCGGCTTTTTGCAGCATCGCCCGGTCCTCGATAACAGCAGGCTGAAATCCGACTTTGGCTATCAGCCGGAGCTTTCAAGCGCCGAAGTCTTCGATCTCTGGCGGCGGGAGGCGGGCCTTTGAAAGTCGCGGTTATTACCGGCGGAGCCGGGGGGCTTGGTCAGGCGCTTTCCAGGAAACTGTTGACGCGGGATTTTCAGGTTGTTCTCATTGATCGGGATTTCGGCGCGCTGACACCGTCCCCGCATGAGGAATTCATCCAGTGCGATCTTACAAATCGCGACGAACTCCATGCGGCAGTAGAACAAATCCTGACGCGGCATCCCGTGCTTCATCTTGTCATCTATAACGCCGGGGTTACGCAGATCGGCGCCTTTCAGGACCAGAGCGAGGAAAGCCACCGCAAGGTGTTCGAGATCAACTACTTCGCCGCCGTCGCCATGGCGAAGGCCTTTCTCCCCGCGATTCGGGCGGGCAAGGGTGTGCATCTCGCCATTTCCTCGGTCGCGGGATTTGCACCGCTTTATCTCCGAACCTCCTACGCCGCCTCAAAACATGCCATGGAAGGTTTCTTCAAGTCGCTCCGCTCGGAAGAAAAGGCTTATGACGTCCGGGTGCAGATTGCCGCACCGTCATTCGTCGCGACCAATCTTGGCAATGCCGCGCGGCAGGAGGACGGAATTGCCCGGCCCGGTTCCGCCACCGATGGCAAGGATTACATGACCCCCGATGCGGCGGCGGATGAAATCCTGAAGGGGCTTGATCGCGGATCGCCGATGATCCTGATCGGTCGCGTCGCACGGCTTTCCTGGTGGATCAATCGCCTCTCCCCAAGGCTCTATCAGAAACTGATGGAACGGGAGATTTCCGGTGGCTGATCAACATTGCTTCCGCCCGGCTTTTTAATGTGCCCCAAATCAGATTGTTTGCTGCGTGATCATAAACCCTACCTCCCTTGCACCTTCGCCGACGGCGTTCAGCACATTCGTTATTTAGTGTTTTATTTTGAGCGTGGAGGCCTTGATGCGGCGCAGCGGCAGGGAAGATTCAATGGAGGCAACGCCCGGAATTTTCGTGAGCGTGGTCGAAAGGATGGTCTCATATTCCGCGAGGCTCGGTGCGACGACGCGAAGGAGGTAATCCCGGTTGCCGGTCATCAGCCAGCAATCGACAACCTCCGAGCAGTTCTGCACCGCCTCCTCGAACGCGGAGAGGGCCTCGTCGATCTGCCGCTCCAGCTTTACGGAAATGAAGACGGAAATGGGCAGGCCGACAAGATTTTCATCGACCACCGCCGTGTAGCGCTTGATGACGCCGCCCTGTTCCAGCTGCCGCAAACGGCGGGAGCAGGGGGAGGAGGAAAGCCCGACGCGGGAGGCAAGCTCGAATATGGTGAGGCGGCTATCCTCCTGCAGCTCGTTGAGGATGGCGCAGTCGATTTTATCGAGCTCGGGAAGATTGGTTGATTTTCGCAAATAGAGGCCCTCAATTGAAAGAATATAGCTAACTATCTTCAATGTGAGGGGAATTCGCAAGGTATTGCATCATATTTCGCGATATGATGCAGGAAGTGTTTGAATAATGCTGAACAGGAACAAAGCCGTGGCTGACAAGGATAAGGGCGAAGTGAATATCGATATCTTGCGGGAGCTGGAGCGGAAAGCCCTCTGGCTGTCCTGCTGGATCATCGATCAGGCGAACCATCGGGACAAGATCGATGGTGTGAAGGTGGGCGGGCATCAGGCCTCCTGCGCCTCCATGACTTCCCTGATGACGGCGCTTTATTTCAACGTCCTTCGGCCCGAAGACCGGGTGGCGGTGAAGCCGCATGCCTCCCCGGTTTTCCATGCGATCCAGTATCTGATGGGCAACCAGACCCGCGAGAAGCTGGAGAATTTCCGGGGCTACGGCGGTGCGCAGTCCTATCCCAGCCGGACGAAGGACGTGGATGACGTGGATTTTTCGACCGGCTCGGTCGGGCTTGGCGTTGCCATCACGGCCTTTTCCTCCCTCATCCAGGATTATATCAAGGCCAAGGACTGGGCGAAGACAGACAGCCCTGAGGGGCGGATGATCGCGCTGGTCGGCGATGCGGAGCTTGATGAGGGCAATGTCTATGAATGCCTGCAGGAAGGCTGGAAGCATGGGCTTCGGAATTGCTGGTGGATCATCGACTATAACCGCCAGAGCCTCGACGGGGTGGTGCGCGAAGGGCTTTATGCAAGGATCGAGACCGTCTTCAAGGCTTTCGGCTGGGATGTCATTACCCTGAAATATGGCGCGTTGCAGCGCGCGGCATTTGAGGAGCCGGGCGGAGAGACCTTGCGGAAATGGATCGACGCCTGCCCGAACCAGCTTTATTCCGCGCTCAGCTATCAGGGCGGGGCGGCCTGGCGCAAGCGGCTGATGGACGAGATCGGCGATCAGGGCGATGTCACCGCGCTTCTCGACCGGCGGAGTGACGCGGAGCTTTCCGAACTCATGAGCAATCTTGGCGGTCATTGCCTTGAAACCTTGAGTGAGACTTTCAATGGCATCGACCATGATCGTCCCGTCGCCTTCATCGCCTATACGGTGAAGGGTTGGGGCACGCCGCTCGCCGGCCACAAGGACAATCACGCGGGCCTGATGACCGAGGCGCAGATCAGCGAATTCCAGACGGCGATGAACGTTCGAAAGGGCCATGAATGGGAGCTGTTCGAAGGCTTAAAGGCGCCCGAAAGCGAACTTCAGACGTATCTTCAGAAGGTGCCTTTCTTCGCGAAGGGGCGGCGGCGTTATCACGCGGCGCGGGTTGAGGTCACGGACGGTGCGGTCAAAAACCCGACACCGCAAGGCGGCGCCAATTCGACGCAGGCGGCCTTTGGCAAGATCTTGGATGAAATCGCGAAATCGGAAAGCGATCTCGCCCAAAGGATCGTGACCACATCGCCCGACGTGACCGTTTCCACCAACCTCGGGCCCTGGGTCAACCGGCGGCATCTGTTCGCGCGGGACGAGATTGCCGATACTTTCCGCGATGAGCGCATCCCGAGCGCGCAGAAATGGCAGTTCCGCCCGGACGGACAGCATATCGAGCTTGGCATCGCAGAGATGAATCTGTTCCTTCTTCTCGGCGCGGCGGGGCTCTCGCATTCCCTATTCGGCGAACGGCTGCTGCCCATCGGGACGCTCTATGATCCCTTCATCTCACGCGGTCTCGATGCGCTCAATTATGCCTGTTATCAGGATGCGCGCTTCTTGCTGGCGGCAACTCCCTCCGGTATTTCGCTCGCCCCGGAAGGCGGGGCGCACCAGTCGATTGCAACGCCCCTGATCGGCATGTCGCAGGACGGCCTCGCGAGTTTTGAGCCCGCCTTCACCGACGAGCTTGCCATCATCATGGACTGGGCGTTCGATTATATGCAGCGGGACGGGGAGGGCGATCCGAACGAGCGGACCTGGCTTCGCGACGAGACCGGCGGGTCCGTTTATCTCCGCCTCTCGACGCGGCAAATTGAGCAACCGGCCCGGAAAAGAAACGAGAATTTTGCCGAAGAGGTGATCGACGGCGCAACCTGGCTGAAGGAGCCGGGACCCAATGCGGAAGTCGTTATCGCCTATCAGGGCACCGTCGCGACCGAGGCGATTGCCGCCGCCGGTATTCTGGGTGGTCTGCGCCGGGATATCGGGGTTCTTTCCGTCACCTCAGCTGACCGGCTCAATGCAGGCTGGCAATCGGCGCAGCGCTCCCGTTCCCGCGGGCAGTTACACGCCAGCAGCCATATCGAGCGGCTTCTCGAAAAGCTGCCCGGTCACTGCAAGATCATTACCGTGATCGATGGCCATCCGGCGACGCTGTCCTGGCTCGGTGGGGTCGCGGGGCATCAGACGATCAGCCTCGGTGTCGAGCATTTTGGCCAGACGGGAACGGTCGCCGATCTTTACCGGCATTACGGGATCGATGCGAAAAGCATCGCGGAGATTGCCGCGAACCTGACAAGCGGCCGCCCCTTTTCTCATGCAAAAGCCGTCGGCTTCGGATGATGAAAAGGGGCGTAGCCCTCCCCCTGTCACAAGTTAGCGCATGCGCATCAGTTCCGGGTTATTCACCTTGGATTTGAGGCGCTTGTCGAGCCAGTCCGGGTCCATTTCCGGCACCGAGGACAAAAGCAACTCGGTATATTCATGATGCGGAGGATTGAAGACGGTATCCTTCTCCCCCTGCTCGACAATCTCGCCTTGCAGCATCACGACGACCCGGTCGGCAATGGCCCGCACCGTCGCAAGATCATGGGTGATGAACATATAGGCGAGGTT
>SBHH01000054.1 GCA_006226265.1 Alphaproteobacteria bacterium
ACGGCATTCAGCTTTTCCACCTTGATCTGGACGAGCTGTACGCGGTCGTGATCAAGGCAGATGGCGGCAGCCTTCTCCGCCAGCGTCTCGACCAGATTCACATGCTCCTTTTGTGCCATTTCGGTAATGGCGTTGGAGATCGTCTCGTAGCAGACGACATTCTTGTAGTCGTCGGAAAGCGGCTGGACAATATCGTCGACCGTCATTTCGATGGTGAAGCGCACCGGTTGCGGCGCGGTCTTCTCGTGCGCATAGACGCCGATCAGCATATCCACCAGTAGATCGTTGATGAAAATCTTATGCGTCGAGGTCGGGCGCGTCATCTTATCGGGATACAGAACATTGACCGTGCCGGTGTCCTTCATTCGATTCCCTCCTGTTCCCTATACCCGTATATGGGCAGATGCTGTCCGCCATCAAGGGAGATAAATTCTCCCGTTACGGAGCTTGCCTGATTGAGGAACCGAACGGCGCCGGCAATTTCCTCCGCTGACGGACCATAGCCTAGCGGGACGGACTGTTGTTGCTGTTTGAATTGCGCCGCCGTCTGTCTTGTATTGGCCAGCGTGGGGCCGGGGCCGATGGCATTCACCCGGATCTTCGGGGCGAGCGCCATGGCCGTAGTCTGCGTAAGTGTCCAGAGCGCGGACTTGCTGAGCGTATAGGTCATAAAGTCCGGACGGAGACTGAACACGCGCTGATCAGCGATATTGACGATATTTCCCTGTGCATCGTCGGGGACCTGCCGCGCAAACGCCTGTGTGAGCAGCATAGGTGCCTGAAGATTGATACTCATATGGCGGGAAAAGCTTTCGGCACTGGCATCTTCAATGCTATCCTGTTCGAAAATTGCGGCGTTATTGACGAGGCAGAGGAGTGGGCCAAGGGCTTCCAATGTTGCCGGGATCAGGCTGTTCACCTCTTCCGGATTCGCAAGATCGGCTCTGACTGGTGTACATGCAACCCCCATTTTCCTGATTTGGATTGCAAGCTTCTCTGTATCGTTGCGGGAGTTGTGGTAATGCAGCGCAATATTCCAGCCATCGCTTGCGAGCGCGATGGCAATGGCCCGGCCGATGCGGCGGCCGGCACCCGTAATGAGGGCGCTTTTTTTCATATTGGGGCGTTATTCCGTATGGTTTCTTTTATTGCAGGCCGGCATGATAAACACCAGACATACCATAAAATTGTGCGATAACATAGGTAACATAACCAAGGCATAGAAAACCGCCCAGGACCCGGCCGATCGGCTTTTTCGCGAGAAAGACGGGGACGACAAGAAGCGAGACCGCCAGCATGATCCAGAGGTCGAAATGGAGTATTTGTGATGGAGCCTCCATTGGCTCGATCATCGCAGTTACCCCGATGATGCCGGTGATGTTAAAGAAGTTGGAGCCGAGCACGTTGCCAATTGCAACATCACCATGGCGCCGGACGGCGGCAATGATGGAAGTGGCAAGTTCGGGCAGAGAGGTTCCGAGCGCGACCAGGGTAAGGCCTATAATTTCATCTGAGACCCCGGCAACATGGGCGATCACTACAGCGCCGTTCACGAGAAAATGGGAGCCGAGAACGAGTCCAAGAAGGCCCATCAGGATAAAGAACAGGCTGACGAAGATATTCCTCGGCATGTTCTGCTCATATTCCTCAAGCGCCTCTTCGGCGCCATCGTCACCCTCGACCCGCGCCCGGAAGTAGGACCGGAGGACCGCCGCCGTCAGCACCATCAGCAGAATGAAGCCCTGCCAAAAAGCGATAACGCCGTTCCAGGCCAAAGCCATGAAAAGGATAGAGGCGCCAACCATCAGCAAGCTGTCGCGAAGAGCCGAACGTGTGTCGCAGTAGAGCGGATAGATCATCGCCGGAATGCCAAGGACAAGCAGAGTGTTGGCGATATTGCTGCCGATCACATTGCCAAAGGCGATACCGGGTACACCTTCCGTTGCCGCCTGAATGCAGACGACGAGTTCCGGCGCGGAGGTGCCAAAGGCAATGACGGTAAAACCGATAACCAGTTTTGAGATGCCCATCTGCTCGGCCAGGGCGACCGAGCCACGGACAAGAAGTTCACCACAAACCAAAAGGATTACGAGGCCGGCAGCTACTTGTAGGTACATCATAAAGAGCATTCACCCTGGTTTGTGCCAGTCCTCTTTTGCATTCCTTCACCACTGTTGCCGAAGCCAATTGTTGATATATAGACACCAGCCTCGAACAGTAAAAGAGGAAACCCAAGAAAAATAGCAATTTCCTTGGACTTCGGAGGGTTTGTAGCAGAGAGGTGAAAGAGTTGGCAGGACCGGATGACGGAATGACGGCACAGTTCAGTACTTACGCTCTATTCGGTATCCATGCTTCTGGAGAAGAGCGAGAACGCCATCGGCGCCCGGCAGGTGCAGCGCGCCGATCCCGACAAAAGCATTGCCGCGGGCAAGGGCGGGCAGCATCCGAGATACCATGCGGCGGTTCCGCTCATCGATCAGCTTGGTTGTCATCACACGGACAAGCTCAGGGCTCGCATCGATAAGCGAACCTTCGAGATTGCAGGCAATCCAGCCAGTATGGCCCGCAAGATAATAGCTTGCGATGGTTTCCAGTTCGGTGTCCATCTTGGCATATTCGCGCATGGTCTGTTCCAGATACTCGATCTGCGCCGCCTCCGACATGTTGTCGAAAACCGACATCTGTTCCATGTTGGTTTCAAGGCCGATGACCGTCTTATCATTTCGCCGGGCGAGTTTCTCCAGTTCCTTGTCTAGCATGGTGAACTGCCCACTGTCGGGATTCCCGCTCGGTGGCGGTTGGCTGATCACGGCGGCGGCGGCCCAGATTTTGAGGTGGTCGAGGGTCGCTGGATCGATCCGGTAGCGGGCTGCGATGGCGGCAAGCCTTGCAAAATTTTCAGGATCGATCTTTGCCTTCAGGCTGTTGCCGGGACGCAGCAGCATGAATTGCCGGGTTGCGGCGAGTTCCTGGTCGCGGAGAGAGGTTTCAAATATTGCCGTCCGGGAACTGGTGAAGGCCTGCATGACGATTCCCGGCAGCTGCAGGATACGCGGATCCTTGGAATGCATCGTGCCGAAAATATAGCTCGGCGGAGACTTTCCGTCTGTCACCTTCCAGAGCCGCCCGAGATCATTGGGACGTGCCGCACAGTTTTCGGGGCCGTTCGTGCGAGCGAAGGCCGGGACCGTCTGAGCGGTCAAAAGGCCCAGCATAAGAAGGGCTGCAAGGGGTCTCAGAAGGAACGCCATATAGATGCCTCTCTCGTTGCGCGGAGGGAATATATCGGGCAGACTAACATATTATTGAAATATGGCACGGATTTGCTGTGTTCGTTCAGGAGTGAAATATTCGCCATGCTTGTCAGAAATTTGCTTTTAAAACCTGCCTTTGTTTTCTCACTTATTCTGGGGCTTGGTTTGATGCCGCCATCGCCTGCGGAGGCGGCCGGAGATGACGTGGTGGTGTTTGCTGCGGCGAGCACGACCGATGTAGTGACAGAGGCAGCCTCGGCTTTTGAAAAGAAAACGGGATTCACCGTGACTCCCTCCTTCGCGGCAAGCGGCACGCTCGCCCGGCAGATTGGTGAGGGGGCGCCCGCCAATATCTTCATTTCTGCGAATATCCAATGGGTTGACTATCTTGACAGCAAAGGTCTGCTGGAGTCAGGCAGCCGTCTCGTCATCGCCTCGAATCAGCTTGTCCTTGTCGCGCCGAAAGGGGATGAAGTGCCGGATCCCTTCAAGTTTGCACAACTTCCGAACCTTGTCGACGGGCGACGGCTTGCCATCGGCAATCCGGCGCATGTCCCGGCAGGCAGCTATGCGAAGTCCGCCTTTCAGTCGTTGGGGATCTGGACGCATCTACAGAGCAATTTTGTCCTCCTTCCTAATGTGCGCGCTGTGCTTGCGCTGGTCGAACGGGGAGAGGTGCCCTATGGCGTGGTTTATGAAACGGATGCAAGGCTCTCAAAAGATGTAAAAATCGCGGAGCGCTTTCCGAAAGAGAGCTATCCGGTCATTGCCTATGGCATGGCGATGGTTAAGGGGAATGCCAGTCATGCGGCGAAGCTGTTCTACGATTATCTGAAATCGGAGGAAGGTCAGGCTATTTTTCACAAATACGGCTTTTCCGGATCGCAGCCGTAAGGCCCTTAGCGGCTTCGCCCGCCCAGGACATGCGCGCTGCCTGATCGCCCCTTTCGCGACCTTCCTTGCGGCCGACCGGTGTTGGGACCGCCGATGCCAAGCTCCCGGTCCTGCAGTTTCTTGATTTCATCGCGGAGTTTCGCGGCTTCCTCGAATTCAAGATCGGCGGCGGCGGCCTTCATCTTCTTCTCAAGATCCTCGATATGTGCCTTGAGGTTATGGCCGACCATATTGTTGGCATCCTCAAGGCCGAGCGAGACGTTATAGTGGTCCTGCTCGTAGACGCTTTCCATGATATCGCCGATATTCTTGCGGACCGACATCGGCGTGATGCCATGTTCGGCATTGAAAGCTTCCTGCTTGTCCTTGCGGCGTTTCGTCTCGTCCAGCGCAAATTGCATGCTGTTGGTGATCTTGTCCGCATAGAGAATGACGCGGCCGTCCACATGGCGGGCGGCGCGTCCGATCGTCTGGATAAGAGAGGTGGCGGAGCGCAGAAATCCTTCCTTGTCCGCGTCGAGAATGGCGACGAGCGCGCATTCCGGAATGTCCAGCCCTTCGCGCAGGAGGTTAATGCCGATCAGCACATCGAACGTGCCAAGCCGGAGATCGCGGATAATCTCGATCCGTTCCAGCGTGTCGATATCCGAATGGAGATAGCGGACCTTGATCCCGTTCTCATGCAGATATTCGGTCAGGTCTTCCGCCATTTTCTTGGTGAGGGTGGTGACCAGAACGCGCTCCCCCCGTTCCGCGCAAAGCTTGCATTCGCGCATCAGGTCCTCGACCTGGGAATTGACCGGGCGGATGATGCAGTCAGGATCGGTGAGGCCGGTCGGGCGGATCACCTGCTCGACAAAGGCGCCGCCGGTCCGCTCCATCTCCCAGGGGCCAGGGGTCGCCGAGACGAACACGGTCTGCGGGCGCATCTGGTCCCATTCCTCGAATTTCAAGGGGCGGTTATCCATGCAGGAGGGGAGGCGGAAGCCATAATCCGACAGGGTTGATTTCCGCCGGTAGTCGCCCTTGAACATCGCGCCGACCTGACTGACCGTCACGTGGCTTTCATCGACCATCAGGACGGCATTGTCGGGGAGATATTCAAACAGGGTCGGCGGCGGCTCGCCCGGCGCGCGTCCCGAAAGATAGCGCGAATAGTTTTCGATCCCGGCGCAGGAGCCTGTGGCCTCGATCATTTCAAGATCGAACATGGTGCGCTGTTCCAGTCGCTGGGCCTCCAGAAGCTTGTTATTCGCTTCCAGATCGGCGAGGCGCGATTTCAGCTCCGCCTTGATCTTTTCCTGCGCCTGACGAAGGGTCGGCTTCGGCGTCACATAATGGCTGTTCGCATAGACGCGGATATCGCCGAGCGAGCCGGTCTTTTGCCCGGTCAGGGGATCGAACTCGGTGATTTTTTCGAGATCGTCGCCAAAGAAAGACAGGCGCCAGGCGCGATCCTCCAGATGGGCCGGGAAAATCTCGACCGTATCGCCCCGCACCCGGAAGGCGCCGCGCGTAAAATTGGCATCGTTCCGCCGGTATTGCATCTCGACGAGTCGCTTCAGCAGTTCCTGTCGGTTGAAGGTCTGACCCGATTTCAAATGCAGGGTCATCTCGCTATACGTCTCGACCGAGCCGATACCATAGATACAGGAGACGGAGGCAACGATGATCACATCGTCCCGTTCAAGAAGCGCGCGCGTCGCCGAATGACGCAGGCGGTCGATCTGCTCGTTAACCGAGGCGTCCTTCTCGATATAGGTATCGGTGCGGGCAACATAGGCCTCGGGCTGGTAATAGTCGTAGTAGGAGACGAAATATTCCACCGCGTTATTGGGAAAGAAGGATTTCATCTCCCCATAGAGCTGGGCGGCGAGGGTCTTGTTATGGGCGAGGATGAGGGTCGGGCGCTGCACCTTCTCGATCACCTTGGCCATGGTGAAGGTCTTGCCGGAGCCGGTAACGCCTAAGAGAACCTGATCCTTTTCCCGCTCCCGGATGCCGCCGACGAGGTCCTTGATGGCCTCCGGCTGGTCGCCCGCAGGCTCATATTCCGACACAACCTCGAAGGCGATGCCGCCTTCGGATTTCTCGGGTCTTGCAGGCCGGTGCGGGATGAAGGCGGCAGAGGCGTCTTCAAGTCCGGATGTTGCAGTTTTGTTCTCTGAATGCATGTCCCGTTATAGGATGTGCGACGAAAAAATGCCATTCCTAATCTTCATTATGGATGCCGGAATGGGCGATTTTGTGACGGATGATTATGCAGGGTAGAAAAAAGGGGCCGTTCGGACGTCTATGACAGGAAGGAAAGTAGACGTTTGATCCGAACGGCTGCTTGAAGCGTCTATTGACGCCAGAAGGGCTTGGTGGCTTCGGCCCGCAGAGTTTGCGAGGTCATACCGGTGTCATTCAAAAATTCTTCATCCATTGACTGGAGGTGATAGCGCATGGCGGCACGTTCCTGCCATTTAAGGACAGTTGCCGTAACAGAACCCAAGAGCCCGGCGCGGGGCGCAGCCGTTACGTTGAAGTTTCCACCAGTTACAGTCATTTTATGTGCCATTGCCTTACTCCTTGACAATATCGGGCCGGTCCTTCCGGCGCGCTATCCTTTTTCAATGCTCTGTATTTGGCTTTTTTCTGACTTGATTGCAAACGACAAATTCTAATAGAATATGTTAGTTTTTCTAATCCGAAAAAAGGACAGATAATGCGCCTTCCCCCGCTTAAGGCACTGCAGAGTTTCGAGGCCGCCGCGCGGCATTTAAGCTTCTCCAAGGCGGCGGATGAGCTGTTCGTGACGCCGGCCGCGATCAGCCACCAGGTCAAGGCGCTGGAGGACTGGCTCGGCTTTTCCCTGTTCAAGCGACTGAACCGTGCCGTTATCCTGACGGATGAGGGACAGGCCTATGTCGTCGGGGTGCGCGAGGGGCTTGAAGCCATTTCCAATGCAACTGACAAGGTCATGAAGCAGGAGTTGGCGGGGCATCTGCATGTCGATACGCTGCCCTCCTTTGCGGCCCGCTGGCTGCTGCCTCGCCTCAGCCGGTTCCGCGATGAGGAGCCGGATATCGATGTGCGACTTTCGGCCTCGCATCAACTGACGGATTTCAACCGCGACGATGTTGATGTGGTCATTCGCTATGGCCACGGAAACTATCCTGGTCTCCGGGTCGACAAGTTCCTGAAAGAGGATGTGATGTTCCCGGTCTGCAGTCCGAGCCTCCTGCAAGGGGAGCATCCGCTCCGTACCCCAGCCGATCTCAAATATCACACGCTTCTGCATGATGACATGCGGATTGACTGGCAGACCTGGCTCGCGGCGGCGGGGGTTACCGATATTGATCCGAAGAAAGGGCCGAGCTTCAACGACAGTTCCATGGTGCTGACCGCGGCGATGGAAGGGCAGGGCGTTGCCCTTGGCCGAAGCACACTGGCCGAGGATGACCTGATTGCCGGACGGCTGGTTCGCCCCTTCAATGTCCGGCCGCTGATGGCAGGACATGCCTATTATATCGTCTGCCCTGAAGAGACAGCAGACCGGCCCCGGATTATAGCCTTTCGGAAATGGCTTCTGAAGGAGGCAGAGTTCAATCCGGGTCGCTTCATGACCCAGCCGGACGAGGAAGAGGTTGCCGGATAAGTGTCAATTGTGTGGTTTATAGCCGATCCGGAAACCGCCCCAATGCTGTCCCTTGACATATATGGGGACGGAAAGGTCTTTCATCACAGAGAACTTTCCGCCCCCCATATCGCGCCGGTAGGTTTGCAGCAGAATGGATTTCGTGTTGCGCCCGGCGGCAAGGCCCGTCCGGTCGTTGAATATCCGCCGGTTACGGCAGTTGGCCGCGTTCCAGTCGGCAGCATCCGCTTTCTGCGGATGAGAGAATTTTACATTATGGGTCGGTAGGTATCCGTTTCGGTCCACAGCGGCGCAAAAGACGATGCAGTCGTTTGACTGAAGTGCCGGTTCCTGTATGTCGGGAAGAAGGCGGTCGGTCAAACCGACAAATTTTGTCATTTGCTGCACTGGGTTTGTTCCGGCGATTTCGACATAATTCTCATCGAACAGATCATCGAGCGTAATGTCGCCCTGATCGATGGCGTCCTCCAGTTTTCCGGCAATTGTTGTCGCCGTTTCCGTTGCAAGGCGGATCAAAGGGCTGTCTGCCGTTTCAAGGCCGCTGCTTGCGATCAGTTCGATCAGAGTTTCACTCACCCGGAGCAGGCCGTCGGCCTTTGCATCGGCTACGGAGATATTCTCCGCCGTTTTCTCGACGCTGCTGACCAGGCTCGTCAGTTCGTCCGATACGAGATTGCACTGGGTCAGGTTTCCGTTTGCCTCCTCCACCATGCCAGAAATATCTTTATTGATCTGATTGAGGTTGCTTTCGACCGTCTCGAAGATGGCTGCAATACTAGCCGATCCTTCGCGGGCGGACTGGGCATATTCCGCGTTTCCGGAAACCTGCTGTTGCAGTTCGCCGACCTGACTTGTCAGGCTGTTGACGGTTTCCGTAATCTCGATGGTTGCCTTATGCGTCTCGTCGGCAAGCCCCTTGACTTCATTGGCGACAACCGCAAAGCCGCGCCCGGCTTCACCGGCGCGGGCCGCCTCGATGGTAGCATTGAGAGCCAGAAGGTTGGTCTGACTCGCAATCCGCTCAATCCCCGAAGCGACTTTCGCGACGCGACCGAGCGCATCACTGAGAGTGTCAAGCCGTTCCTCGATACGGCTGGATCCCGCCACCAACTGTTCGATATTCTCAACCGCGCGGGTGATCCGGTCGCGGGAGGAATGGATTTCCCCGGTCGTATGGCTGGTTGCCTTGCGGGTCGATTCCGCAGATTCGTTGATCTGCCGGTTGGCCGAGATCATTGCCGCGGCCACTTCGGACAGATTTTCGAACTGGCGGGACTGATCCTTGCTTCGTGCCGATACTTCTGCAAGCTGTCCGGCAATCTCGGCGACTTCAACGCCCAGATTGCCAACCTGGTCGGCAATATTCGCGACGAAGGCCTCTGCCGTATTGGAGTTGTCGGACATTTTTCTCCCCTTCCATCCCCGGGTTAAACTACGAATTCAGGCGGGATTCTCCTGCAATATGGTAAAAAGTTCATTAAATGCGCCGATCGGGCGCAGAGGCGGGGCTTTTGGGGCGTAAAAACTGGAAAAAGCGGTGGTTTCGCAATTGAGTTAACGTTATAGAACGATGGCTTGCAGGCGCAGTATTCGCGCCGTTTTTTATCCTAACCGAAAGAGAAAAGGGTTATGTCTATTATTGCGGAAAGTTTGGGTCGTATTAAACCTTCACCGACGATTGCCGTGACGACGAAAGCCGCTGAACTCCGGGCTGCCGGCCGTGATGTGATCGGTCTTGGCGCAGGGGAGCCGGATTTCGATACGCCGGACAATATCAAGGCCGCCGCCAAGCGCGCCATCGATGAAGGTAAGACGAAATATACGGCAGTCGACGGGATCGTCGAACTCAAACAGGCAATTTGCGACAAGCTGAAGCGCGATAACGGTCTTGATTACAAGCCGACCCAGGTCACTGTCGGTACGGGCGGAAAGCAGATCATTTTCAATGCATTAATCGCTACCCTTAACCCGGGAGACGAAGTGATCATTCCGGCACCCT
>SBHH01000036.1 GCA_006226265.1 Alphaproteobacteria bacterium
ACTTCAATCAGGTAGGTCACGGCCTGGATCACGACCGCGAACATGGCATTCCCGGTAAAGAAGAAGACGGAAGCGAGGCCCCAGAAGGCGGTGGTGCGGACCGCCTTGCCCATGGTCCATTCCACCTCCGGCGGATCGGGGCGATCGGCGGTAGGGGCGGCGAAAGGTTCCTTCCGTCCGGCGGCAAGCCGCTTCCAGGGCATCAGCATCAGAAGCGGGATCATGGCGAGCACACAAATGCCGAGGGTCAGCTCCGCCCGGCGCCATCCGAAATGTTCGATCAGGATCTGTGAAAGCGACAGGCCGAGGAACGACCCGGCCCCCATGGAGGAATAGATGATGGCGAGTGCGAGTGGCAGTTTTCGCCGGAACCAGCGGCTTGCGAGGGCAGAGTTGGTGACATTGCCACAGGCGGCAGCGGTGAAGCCGATCAGCAGGCTGATGCTGAAATAGAAATGCAGGATATGGCCCGCAAAACTCGCAAGGACCAGGCCGATACCGCCTGCCAGAATGCCAAGGCCATAGACATTCCGGGGGCCTAGCCGGTCGAACAGGGTGCCGACTATGGGGCCGGACAGGCCGGTGATGATCCCGCCCATCGAATAGATCGAATTGACGGTGGCGCGGGCGAAGCCGAACTCCCCGGATAGGGGAGAGACAAGGTTCGGGAAATTCTCAAAGGCGAACTTGCCCGTCATTCCGACGAGAAAACAGATAATCAGGATCGCAATGGCCATCGGCGCAAATTCGCTCTTCTCAGATCCGCTCACAAATCCTTCTCCGTTCTTGTTTTTGTTCATTTCCGGGCGTGACGGACGGCTGGAAATCGGCGCATCCTGCCGGTGGGGATTGATCCGGACAGGCTGAGACTAACAGATATCACGCCGGATGGAAATGTCACAGGGATCAGTCTTTCCGATAGATGACGGACGCGATCCAGCCCGCGAACAGCGCGACGATATTGGCAGCGATACCATAAAGAATGGCATAGTTATGGGCGAAATCGTAAATCGTCCGGCCAAGTCCCGACTTCTTGATGAACAGCGGCGAGGACTGCGCACTGATCAGATCACCATCCCGGAACAGGTAAAACTCGGCCACGTAATCGCCGACCGGAACATTGGCGGGCAAGGCGATATTGGTGCGAAACAGAGTGGTGCCGAGAAACTGGATGGCCGCCTCCTGGTCGGAATAGAGATTTTCCGCTGTGCGCTGGCGGATGACCGCTTGTTTGAAGGGTGCTGTGTCATGTGCCGCTTTGGTGCTGCGATAGTCCAGTCGCTCTGGTCCGATGCGAAGCCGGTGTAGCGAGGTCGCTGAGGCGATTTCCTCAACCGGGCGGTTGCTGACAATGGCATAGAAACTTGGCACCTGGTCGAACTCGACCGATTTAGTATTCATCCAGATACCCGCAACCCGGTCCTTCTTACGGACGATCACGTCTTTTCTTGGGCCGCGCACGGTGATGATCAGATCGCCATTATTGAAATCGTCGGCATTGGAGGACTGGATTGTGCCGAACAGAAGTAACTCCGTTCCGGTAAAATCCGAGGTTACGGAAATCAGATGCGAGGAGATATCGGTGACAAGGGTCGAATCCGCGCGGGCGGGCAAGGTACCAGAAAAACCGAGCAGGGACAGAAGGCTTCCCAGAAATGCGAGCTTACCATACCCTTTGAACGCTGTCATTCCGGATGCCATTTTAGTCAGCCCCCGGAATGGTAAGTGAATAGACGTCCGCTGGGGTAATCACAAGATCGATCGCAAGCTTGATGCAGACGATCAGCACGAGAAGCGACAGCAGCCCGCGCAACTGTTCGCCTTTCAGTTTCATGCCGAAGCGCGTACCGATCTGCGCCCCGACGACGGAACTGCTCATCAGAAGGAGCGCCAGCATCACATCCACCGTCTGGGTCGCCATGGAATGCAGGAGCGTGACGTTGGCGGTCACGAAAATGATCTGGAACAAAGAAGTTCCGATCACCACGGTTGTCGGCATGCCGAGAAGATAGATCATGGCGGGCACCATGATAAAGCCGCCGCCGACACCCATGATGGCCGAGAGAATACCGACAAGGCCACCGATTCCGAGCGGCATGAGCGCGCTGATATAGAGCTTTGATTTCCGAAACCGCATTTTGAAGGGCAGGCCGTGGATCCAGTAATGCTGGTGCAGCTTCTTGCGCCGGACATTGCCGCTCCGGCTTTTCAGCATGGCGTTGATGCTCTCGACAAACATCATGCCGCCGATAATACCAAGGAAGACCACATAGCAGAGCGAAATCATCAGATCGACCTGACCGATCGCCTTCAACAGCGTAAAAATCCAGGTGCCGGCGATTGAGCCAAAAATACCGCCGATCAGCAGGACCAGGCCCATCTTGAAATCGACATTGCCGCGTCGCCAGTGGGCCAGGACGCCGGAGACGCTGGTCGCAGTAATCTGGTTGGCGACGGAGGCCACTGCAACGGCGGGCGGAATGCCGACAAAAATAAGCAGCGGTGTCATCAGGAACCCGCCGCCCACGCCAAACATCCCCGTCAGCAACCCGACGATGCCACCCATGCCCAGAATCACGAAGAGATTGACGGAAATCTCGGCAATGGGAAGATAGATCGACATGCGGCGGATGAGGCCTTTTTTCTTTTATGGTTGGAGGGGTCGGCGCACCGAATTAACTGGCTATACATGAATTCACATGGGAAGGGAAGGGCGCTGCAGCAAAAACTATGGAGCACTGCAGCAAAAGCATAAATTATGGCGGAAAGGCTGGTATTTTTGCCGCATTCAGGCCATTTTGAAAGGGCCGCGTGCGCGAAATTTTTAGTGATCGGCCGGTCACGAAACATATCGCCTGGACGACGCTCGGCGAACAGCCGCGCGGCGATCAATCATTGGCCGACAGCGCTTTATACCGCCTGACGCCGGATGCCCGCTTTTTCAAGTTCGCGTGGCAACTTGCCGCCGAGCCAAATGAAATACATCCGGAAATCGCTGAACAGCGACCAGAAGGGATAGGTAAAGGTCGCCGGGCGGTTCTTTTCAATGAAGAAATGCGCGATCCAGGCCGGGCCATAGCCGAAAATGAGCGCGGCCAGGATAAAGCCGGGCGCCGCCGTCCCAATCGCTGCGATCAGACAGAGAAGTGCCAGGGTCGTGCCGAGATAATGCAGCCTCCGGCAGTTGGGATCGGAATGCTCCCGCAAATAATAGGGCCAGAATTCCGCATATGTGGCAATTTTTTGAGCCATTTCGTCCCTGCACTTGGCGAACGCGCCGCCTTCCTTTATAATTACCCCGTAATATAGCAGTTTTCCCCACTTTTTCCAATCTCCCGCCGATTTTTGCTTAAGGTTGACGTTTACGTAAACGTAAACTATATTGGAGCAAAGAAATCAAACGGGGATGACATGAACGCAAATGCCAAGATAAGCATGGACGACAGGGCCAGCTTCTCCATTACCGAACTTGCCGAGGAATTCGGCGTCACCGCCCGCACCATCCGCTTTTACGAGGACAAGGGCCTTGTCCATCCGGAACGCGAGGGAACCACCCGCGTCTATTCCCGGAGTGACCGGGCGCGTCTCAAGATTATCCTCCGGGGCCGCCGTCTCGGCTTCAGCCTCCAGGACATCAAGAAGATGCTGGACCTTTATTCGCCGAAGGGCGAGGCGACGGAACAGCTCACCTTCACCTTGCGGAAATGCGAGGAGCAGCTCGCCAAGCTTATCGAGCAGCGGCAGGATATCGACGAGGCGATTGCCGAGCTGGAAGACGGCATCGGCCAGCTTAAAGAGCATCTCGCGACATCGAAAGGCTCGGCCAAGGATTGCGGCCGCAATATCGCCTGAGCCTGTTTGAAATTTTTAAGTCACCCTCTCATTTTGTAATTTGTTCCCTAAATACAGGGATAAGGCTTCGAACAACGGCCGGGATCGGCCGGATCAGACTGATCTGAAAGGAAATCGAGATAATGAAGAACGTGGTCATTGCCGGTTATGCGCGCTCCCCTTTTACCCTCGCGAACAAGGGCGAGATGATCAAAATCCGCCCGGACGAGATGACGGGCCAGGTGGTGCGCGGCCTCATTGAGAAAACCGGCGTCAATGTCGAGGATATCGAGGATGTGATCATCGGCTGCGCCTTTCCGGAGGCCGAGCAGGGCCTGAATGTCGCGCGGATCATCAGTTTCCTCGCGGGCATTCCGAAACATGCCGCGGCAACGACCGTGAACCGCTTCTGCGGCTCCTCCATGCAGTCGATCCATCAGGCGGCGGGCGCGATCCAGATGGGCGCGGGCGAGGTTTTCATCTGCGGCGGGATCGAGAGCATGACCCGCGTGCCGATGGGCGGCTTCAATCCGGCGCCGCACCCCAAGCTCTATCAGGAATATCCGGAGGCCTATGTCTCCATGGGCATCACGGCGGAAAATCTCGCGAAGCAGTATAACATCTCCCGTAAAGAACAGGAGGAAATGGCCGTCGAGAGCCATGCCCGCGCGGCGGCGGCCCGCGAAGCCGGTAAATTCACCGATGAGATCATTCCCATTGTCGATGGCAATATCCGGGTGGAGCAGGATGGTTGCATCCGCCCCGGTACCACGCTTGATACCCTGAAGGACCTGAAGCCCGCCTTCGATGCGGATGGCACGGTCACGGCGGCCACTTCCTCCCCGCTCACCGATGGCGCTTCGGCGACCCTGATCTGTTCCGAGGAATATGCCGACGCCAACGGCCTCAAGAAAATGGCGCGGATCAAGTCCATCGCGGTTGCGGGCTGCGCGCCTGAAATCATGGGTATCGGCCCGGTTCCGGCCACCAAAAAGGCGCTGGAACGGGCCGGGCTGGAATTGAAGGACATCGATATCATTGAGCTCAACGAAGCCTTCGCAGCCCAATCCCTCGCCGTCCTGAAAGAGGCGGGGATGAGCTATGACAACACCAACCTCGATGGCGGCGCCATTGCCCTTGGCCATCCGATGGGCGCGACGGGTGCGCGCATTACCGGCAAGGTCGCAAGCTTGCTTCAGCGCGAAGGCAAGTCTCTCGGCCTCGCTACCCAGTGCATTGGCGGCGGACAGGGCATCGCCACGGTTCTGGAGGCCTGCTGATATGGCGATTGAAAAAGTTGCCGTCATCGGCGCCGGTGTCATGGGCGCGGCGATTGCCGCTCATGTCGCCAATGCGGGCATTCCCGTCGTCCTTCTCGATATCGTGCCGAAAGATGCGAAAAACCGGAACGCGCTCGCCGAAGGGGCGGTGGCGACCATGCTGAAAACCAAGCCCGCGCCTTTCATGCATAAAAAGAATGCGCGGCTGGTCACGACTGGCAACCTTGAGGATAATCTCGATCTGGTCGCCGACTGCGACTGGATCTGTGAGGCGATTATCGAGAACCCGGCGTTGAAGCAGGACCTTTACAAGCGCCTCGATACGGTGCGGAAAAAGGGCTCAATCGTCAGTTCCAACACCTCGACGATTCCCTTGAAAACCCTGATGGACGGTCTGCCGGTCGAATTCCAGCAGGATTTCGCGATCACCCATTTCTTCAACCCGCCGCGCTATATGCGCCTGTTCGAGTTAGTGGGCGGTGAACATACACGGAAAGAGGCACTTGAGGATTTGCGCGTCTTCGCCGATGTGGCCTTGGGCAAGGAAGTCATCGATTGTTTTGACACGCCGGGCTTTGTTGGTAACCGGATCGGGATTTACTGGTCCTCCGTCGCGACAAAAAGCGCTTATGACTTGGGCCTGACCGTTGAAGAAGCCGACGCCGTCTGCGGCAAGCCGATGGGCATCCCCTCCACCGGGATTTTCGGCCTTGGCGATTTGACCGGGATTGACCTCGGGCCAAAGGTCATTGCCTCCATGCTCGCGGAACTCCCGAAGTCCGATACTTTCGTCGAGGAGTATGATGAAAATCATCCGATGGTGCAGACCGTCGCCAAGATGATCGAGGAAGGCTACACCGGCCGCAAGGGCAAGGGTGGCTTTTACCGCATGAACAAGGAGGGCGGCAAACGGGTGAAAGAGGCCCGCAACCTCAAGACCGGCGACTATGCCAAGGCGGAAAAGCCTGAGCTTGGTTCCGTCCGCGCGGCGAAGAAGGGCCTTCGCGCGCTTGTCGAATATGATGACAAGGGCGGACAGTACGCCTGGGCGATCCTTTCCAAAACCATTTCCTATGCCGCCTCGCTCGTTGGCGAGATTGCCGATGACATCATCGCCATCGATCGCGCCATGAAGACGGGCTATGCCTGGAAATACGGCCCGTTCGAACAGCTCGACCAGCTTGGCAACCAGTATTTCATCGACCGGCTCGAAAAAGAAGGCCTGCCGGTACCGGAATTCCTCAAAAAAGTCGGCGACCGCCTGCTTTACAAGGAAGAAGGGCGCGATGCCTGTTACATGACAGTGGAGGGCGACTATAAGGTTATTCCGGTCGCGGAAGATGCCTTCATGCTCGCCGATATCAAGCGGGGCGCGGAACCGGTTGCCTCCAACAAGGGGGCCAGCATCTGGGATCTCGGCGATGGCGTCGCCTGTCTGGAACTTCACACCAAGATGAATTCCATCGATCAGGATGTGGTCACCATGCTGCAGGAGGCCGCGAAGATCGACAAGAAGGGCTTCAAGGCGCTGGTGATCGGCAATGACGCCGATAATTTCTCGGTCGGCGCCAACGTCGGGCTGGTCCTCTTTGCCGCCAACGCTGCGATGTGGCCGGTGATCGAAAACCAGATGAGCGAAGGTCAGAACGCCCTGATGAAGCTGAAATATGCGCCTTTCCCGGTTGTCGCCGCGCCGGCCGGCATGGCGCTCGGCGGGGGCTGCGAGATCGTGCTCGCGGCCGGGGCCGTCCAGGCTCATGCGGAAAGCTATATGGGTCTTGTTGAAGTGGGGGTCGGTGTCCTGCCGGGCTTCGGCGGCTGCAAGGAACTTGTCATGCGCGCCATGCTGAACAAGAAGCGCCCGGGCGGCGCAATGCCCGCCCTTTCCGGTGTGTTCGAGGCCATCTCCACCGCCAAGGTTTCGACCAGCGCGGCGGAGGCACGGGACATGCTGATCCTGCGTGACAAGGACGCCATCACCATGAACCGCCGCCGCGTCCTTGCCGATGCGAAAAAGAAGGCGCTTTCCATGGTGGAGGGCTATGCCGCGCCGGAACCGGTCGAGGTCAACCTGCCGGGACCGACGGCCGCCGCTGCCTTCGACATGGCGGTATCGGGCTTCGTCACCATGGGCAAGGCGAGCGCTTATGACGGTGTGGTAAGCCGCGCCGTTGCCCGCGTAGTCACCGGCGGTGATACGGATATCACTGCGCCGGTCACGGAGAAAAAGCTGCTGCAGCTGGAGCGGGAGGAGTTCATGGCCCTTATCCATAACCACAAGACGCTGGACCGGATCGAGCATATGCTGACGACCGGCAAGCCTCTTCGGAACTAGAAGGAAGACGACATGCCGATTTACAATGCGCCTGTAAAGGACTTCAAATTCGTCCTCAACGACCTTCTCGGCCTCGACAAGATGACCAATATGCCGGGTTTCGAGGACGCGACCCCGGATATGGTGGAGGCCATCCTCGAAGAGGGCGCCAAGCTGATGAGCGAGGTGATCCAGCCCTTGAACCAGGTGGGCGACAGCGAGGGCTGCCACTGGGACGATGGCGTGGTGACGACGCCGAAGGGCTTCAAGGAGGCTTATGACGAATATCGCGGCGCAGGCTGGATGGGCCTTGATGCCGATCCGGAATATGGCGGGCAGGGGCTTCCCCATGTGATCGGCATCGCCTTCGCCGAGATGATGAGCGCGGCGAACATGGCCTTTGGCATGTATCCGGGCCTCACCCATGGCGCTTACGCGGCGATCCATAAGCATGGCACGGACGAACAGAAACGGACCTGGCTGCCGAAGATGGTGACCGGCGACTGGACCGGCACCATGAACCTGACCGAGCCGCATTGCGGCACCGATCTCGGCCTCATGCGGACCAAGGCGGTCCCGCAGGACGATGGCAGCTACAAGGTCTCCGGCACCAAGATTTTCATCTCCGCCGGCGAACATGACATGTCGGACAATATCGTCCATCTGGTGCTTGCGAAAATTCCGGGCGGACCCGAAGGGATCAAGGGCGTCTCGCTTTTCATCGTGCCGAAATTCCTGCTCGACGCGGATGGCAACCCCGCCACGCGCAACGGCGTTTCCTGCGGCTCGATCGAGCACAAGATGGGCATCCATGGCAATTCCACCTGCGTCATGAATTATGACGAGGCGACGGGCTGGCTCCTCGGTGATGCGCATAAGGGCATGCGCGCCATGTTCACCATGATGAATGCGGCCCGTCTCGGTGTCGGCATTCAGGGGCTTTCACAGGCCGAGGTTGCCTATCAGAATGCTGTCGTCTATGCGAAGGACCGGCTGCAGGGCCGTTCCATCTCCGGTGTGAAGGCGCCGGACAAGCCAGCCGATCCGATTATCGTGCATCCGGATATCCGCCGTCAGCTCCTGACCATCCGTGCCTTTACGGAAGGGGCGCGGGCCCTCGGTCTCTGGGCCGGGCTGCAGGTCGATATGGTGGACAAGCACCCCGAGGAAGACGCTCGCCGCGCGGCGGATGAGGCGCTTTCGCTGCTCACCCCGGTTATCAAGGCCTATTTCACTGATATGGGCTTTGAATCTGCGGCCAACGCCATGCAATGTTATGGCGGCCATGGCTATATCCATGAATGGGGGATGGAGCAGTTCGTCCGCGACGCCCGCATCACGCAGATTTATGAAGGCGCGAACGGCATTCAGGCCCTGGACCTTGTCGGCCGCAAACTGCCGCAGAATATGGGCCGTAACCTCCGTCAGTTCTTCCATCCAGTCGACGCCTTCATCCAGGAAAACATGATGGATCCGGAGATGAAGGATTTCATCCTGCCGCTCGCGAAAGCTTTTGCGAAGCTGCAACAGGCCACCGCGCTGATCGGTGAGAAGGGCATGAAAAACCCGGATGAGGCGGGTGCGGCCTCCAGCGAATATCTTCGGATGTTCGGCCTTGTCGCGCTTGGCTTCATGTGGGCGCAGATGGCGAAAATCGCCAAGGCGAAGCTTGCCGAAGGGGCGGAGGATGAGGCCTTTTACAAGACCAAGCTCGTTACCGCGCGCTTCTTCTTCGAACGGATGATCCCCGATGTCTCCTCGCTTCTCGTGAAGCTTGGCGCGGGCTCGAAAACCATGATGGGACTGGAGGCCGAAGCCTTCTAAGGCGGGTTTGCTTCAAAATTGAAGGCGGGGCTTTCGCGCCGCCTTTGATAACTTCAGGCTGGCGCAGCCCAAAGCGGTACAGTAGACTGCGGCAGTAAAATGACAAATTGTCAATTACCGGGAAAGTCGCAAGAAACATAACAATAAGGGGGACGAGATGATCGAACGCTCCATTTTCAGTGAGGAACATAATATCTTTCGGGAAACGGTTCGCCGTTTCTATGAAGAACATATCATCCCTCACCACGCCGAATGGGAAAAGGAAGGCAAGGTAAGCCGGGAGGCCTGGCTGGAAGCGGGCCGGCAGGGGCTCCTCTGCATGACCATCCCGGAGGAATATGGCGGGGCAGGCGCCGACAAGCTCTACAGCATCATCATGATGGAAGAACAGGCGCGCGCCGGAACGACCGGCCCGGGCTTCGGCCTTCATTCGGAAATCGTCGCGCCTTACATCCTCCATTACGGAACGGAGGAACAAAA
>SBHH01000077.1 GCA_006226265.1 Alphaproteobacteria bacterium
GCATCCGGATAATCGACCCAGTGATAGAGGCAGCGGCGTTTCAGCGCGTCATGGATTTCGCGCGTCCGGTTCGACGTGATGATGACGATCGGCGGCTCCTCCGCCTTCACGGTGCCAAACTCGGGGATCGTGATCTGAAAATCGGAGAGGACTTCAAGAAGATAGGCCTCAAACGGCTCGTCGGTCCGATCAAGCTCGTCAATCAGCAGAACGGGCGCGCCCTGACCGGTATTTTCAAGGGCGTTCAGAAGGGGCCGCTTGATCAGGAATTTTTCGGAAAAGATATCGCTGCCGAGGGCATCGCGATTGGCGGTTTCGGTCGCCTCGGCCAAGCGTATTTCGATCATCTGCCGCGCATAGTTCCATTCATAGACGGCGGAACTGACATCAAGCCCTTCATAGCATTGCAGGCGGATCAAGGGCCGGTTCAGCTGTTCGGCCAGCACCTTGGCAATCTCCGTCTTGCCGACACCGGCCTCACCTTCCAGAAAGAGCGGGCGGCCCATCTTCAGGGAAAGGAACAGAACGGTCGCAAGGCTGCGGTCGGCGACATATTTCGCGTCTTGCAACAGGTCGTGAACGGCGTCAATGGTCTCGGGAAGGTTGTGGGGCATCTTTACGGCATTCAATAGGGTTTCAGGTTTATCGGGGGCAGCGTATCGCTATTTTTATCCGGGGGCAATGGCCCGAAAACAGGGAAGGGGAAGCCGAACTTCCCCTTCCTTGAACTGAATATGTCAGGCGATCAGCCTGCGGCGGTAACCGCCCGGGCGGCCATGACCGAAATCAGATGCGAGCGGTAATCCGCCGAGGCATGGATATCGGAATTGAGGCCGGAGGCATCGGTTTTGATGCCGGAAACCGCATCCGCCGCGAAGTTCGAGCCGAGCGCAGCCTCCATATCCGACTGGCGGAAGACGGAAGGACCCGCGCCGGTGACGGCGACGCGGACGCCACTTGCCGTCTTGGCAACGAAGACCCCGACGAGGGCGAAGCGCGACGCCGGGTTCGGGAACTTGGCATAGCCCGCCTTTTCCGGAATGGGGAAAGAGACCTTTGTCACGAGTTCATCGTCTTCCAGCGCCGTCTCGAACAGATCGACGAAGAAATCCTCCGCCGAGATGCTCCGCTTGTTGGTATGGACCGTGGCGCCAAGCGCGACCAGCGCCGCCGGATAATCCGCCGCCGGGTCATTATTGGCGATGGAGCCGCCAATAGTGCCACGGTTACGAACCTGCGCATCGCCGATATGGGCGGCGAGGGAGCCGAGCGCCGGGATCGCGGATTTGACATCGCCGGAATTGGCGACCGTGACATGGGTCGTCATGGCGCCGATGGTGAGCTCCGATCCGCTTTTGGCTATGCCTTTCAGCTCCCCGATCGCGCCGAGGTCGACCAGCTTGTCGACCTGCGACAGCCGAAGCTTCAGGGTTGGCAGAAGGGTCTGCCCGCCTGCCAGGAACTTGTCGTCTTCGCCGAGGGCGGAGGCGGCCTCATTAACCCCGGAAGGGCGTTCATAATCGAATGAATACATGTGGGTTCCCCTCTTAATGTGTGTTGATGGCGCGCCAGACCTTTTCAGGCGTCGCCGGCATGTCAATATCCCTGCCGATCGCATTGACGATGGCGTTCATCAGGGCAGCCGGGGCCGCAATGGCGCCCGCCTCGCCGCATCCCTTGACGCCGAGCGGATTGCTGGGGCAGGGGGTATTTGTGGTGGCGATCCGGAAACTCGGCAGGTTGTCCGCCCGCGGCATGCAGTAATCCATGTAGGAACCGGTCAGGAGCTGGCCGCTTTCCTCATCATACTGCACCCCTTCCAGAAGGGCCTGTCCGATACCTTGCGCGACACCGCCATGGACCTGTCCCTCGACGATCATCGGATTGATGATATTGCCGAAGTCATCCGCCGCCGCCCAGTCGACAATCTCGACGACACCGGTTGCGGGGTCGATCTCGACCTCGGCGATATGGGTGCCCGCCGGGAAGGTGAAGTTGAGCGGATCATAAAAGGCATTTTCCGCCATGCCGGGTTCCAGGTCCGCCGGATAGTTATGCGGCACATAGGCGGCAAAGGCGATCTCGCCCATGGTGAGCTTCTTGTCCGTGCCCGCGACCGAGAAGACGCCGTGCTCATGCTCGATATCCTCGACCGAGGCTTCCATGAGATGGGCGGCAATCTTCTTCGATTTCTCGACGATCTTGTCGACCGCCTTGACGATGGCGGAGCCGCCAACGGCGAGGGAACGCGAACCATAGGTGCCCATGCCGAAGGGAACTTTGTCCGTATCGCCATGCACAACCTCGACGCTGTTGATATCGACGCCGAGCTTGTCGGAGATGATCTGCGCGAAGGTGGTTTCATGGCCCTGACCATGGCTGTGACTGCCGGTAAAGACGGTCACGCTGCCGGTCGGGTTGAAGCGGACTTCCGCCGATTCCCAGAGACCGACCCCGGCCCCGAGGGAGCCGACGGCCGCCGACGGGGCAATGCCGCAGGCCTCGATATAGGCGGCGCTGCCGATCCCGCGAAGCTTTCCGTTCGCTTCCGACTTCGCTTTCCGGGCGGTGAAACCGCTATAGTCGATCATGTCCTTCGCCATATTCATGGCCGTGGCATAATCACCCGCATCATAGGTCATTATGACCGGGGTCTCATATGGATAGGCGTCCGAGGGGATGAAGTTCTTCAGCCGGAACTCCGTCGGGTCCATATTGAGGTCCCGCGCCGCCGTATCCATGATCCGCTCCACCACATAGGTTGCTTCCGGACGTCCAGCGCCGCGATAGGCATCGACGGCGGTCGTGTTGGTAAACCCGGCCTGAACCTCGCAATAGATGCTCGGGATCTTGTACTGGCCGCTCAAAAGCGTTCCGTAAAGGTAGGTCGGCACGGCGGAGGCAAAGGTCGAGAGATAGGCCCCCATATTGGCCTTGGTCGAGACCTTGAAGCCGAGGATTTTGCCATCGGCATCGGTCGCAAGTTCGGCATGAGTGACATGATCCCGGCCATGGGCGTCCGTGAGGAAGGCTTCCGACCGGTCCGACGTCCATTTGACGGGACGGTTCACTTTCTTCGCCGCCCAGATGGTCGTCGTTTCCTCGGCATAGACGAAAATCTTGCTGCCGAAGCCGCCGCCAACGTCCGGGGCGACGACCCGGAGCTTGTTCTCCGGTGCGATCGCGAGGAAGGCGGACATGATCAGCCGCGCGACATGCGGATTCTGGCTGGTCGTATAGAGCGTCAACTCGCCCGTACCTGCATCGTAATCGCCAAGCGCGGCCCGCGGTTCCATCGGGTTCGGGGAAAGGCGGTTGTTGACGAGATCGAGTTTGGTCACATGGGCCGCTTTCGCAAAGGCGGTGTCGGTTGCGGCCTTGTCGCCGAGTTCCCAGTCAAAGCAGAGATTGCCGGGTGCTTCCTCATGGATTTGCGGTGCGCCGGGCGCAAGCGCCTTGGCGATATTGGTGACGGGGGTGAGAGGCTCGTAATCCACCTCGATCAATTCTGCGGCATCTTTTGCCTGCTGCAGGGTCTCCGCAACCACGAAGGCGACCTGATCGCCGACATGGCGGACCGCATCGACGGCAAGGCTGTTATGCGGCGGGGCCTTGTGCGGCGTGCCGTCCTTGCTGGTGATGCCCCAGCCGCAGATCAGCCCGCCGATCCCGTCGGCGACCATATCCTGGCCGGTGAAAATATCTACAACCCCCGGAGCGGCCTTGGCGGCGTTGAGGTCGATCCCCTTGATTTTCGCAAATGCATGGGGCGAGCGCAGGAAATAACCATAGGCCTGTCCCACCTTGTTCATGTCATCAAGATAATGACCGTTACCGGTAATAAAACGCTGATCCTCCTTGCGCCGGACAGGGGCGCCGATACCATTTTCGACAGACATAGCTCACCCTCCCATATTCTCCGCAGCTGATTTGACCGACTTGACGATGTTATGATAGCCCGTGCAACGGCAGATATTGCCTTCCAGCTCGGTCCGGATCGTTTCTTCGGACGGGTTGGGGTTGCGCTTTACGAGATCGACCGCGCTCATGATCATGCCCGGGGTGCAGAAGCCGCACTGCAGGCCATGATTTTCCTTGAAAGCGGCCTGCATGGGGTGCAGTTCGCCATTTGCGGCAAGGCCCTCGATCGTCTTAACCTCGGCCCCTTCGGCCTGGAGGGCGAGCATGGTGCAGGACTTGACACTGTCGCCATTGACATGAACCGTGCAGGCGCCGCACTGGCTGGTGTCGCACCCGACATGAGTGCCGGTCAGGCGCAGGTTTTCCCGGATAAACTGAACGAGAAGCGTATTCGGCGCGACATCCGCCGAAACTTTCTTCCCGTTCACCGTCATGGATACGGTTGTCATTTTTTAATCTCCTCCCCTTGTTTTTTACATCGCGAAATGAAGTGGAAATACGGAATTCAGGTTGCAGATAGCTGTGGTCTCAGGATCCCTTTAGTTGTCCGGGTTGCGCCGGATAAGTTGCTCTTTTTGAAGCGGCAACTTTAGATTTAGCGCACCGCCGGAAACTGTAAAGACTAATCGAACGCGCGGCTTAGCGGGCCGCCAGATAATAGAGAATAAGGGCTGCCACAATCCCGAGCGGGATGAGAATGGCGGGGCGCATCAGATCTGTCGAGGATGAGGTTTCCGCCTCGGGCGGAGTATCACCAGTCATCGGACTTTCCGTCGGTGCAATTGGCGTTCCCGCATCGGGCTCTGGCGATTTTGCCGCTTCCGGGGCTGCGGTCTCAGCCGACTGCGCTTCCGCGGCCGCGGCATTGTTGCTGCTCACAAGCTCGTTGAACTTGGCAAAGAATTCGCTTGCAAGTTTCTTGGCCGTGCTGTCGATCAGGCGAGAGCCGATCTGCGCCATCTTGCCGCCAACCGAGGCTTCCGCATTATAGGAAAGAAGAGTACCGCTATCGGTTTCTTTCAGTTGGACATCGGCCGCGCCCTTGCCAAATCCGGCGGCCCCGCCTTTGCCTTCGCCGGTGATGGTATAACCGTTCGGGGCATCGATATTACTCAGACTGACATTGCCTTTGAAATTAGCTGAAACCGGGCCGACTTTCACCTTGACTGTCGCGGTAAAGGCCGTGTCACCGTCCTTTTCCACCGACTGGCAGCCGGGGATCGCCTGACGCAGGATTTCCGGATCGTTGAGGGCTGTCCAGACAACATCTCTGGGCGCATTTATCAGCTCTTCTCCACTAATTTGCATGAAGTCTCTCCCGCCGGTTTTGTTATCTGTTACCTGAACTTACTCCATCAACAGGGGGGCGACAAGGGGCAGTCATCAAATTTTCAGGATCGGGCGGTCCATAACACCGGGCCGCACATCGAAGAAGTTGATGCCGGTAATCAACTTGTCAACTTTCTCGCCATCCCCCGACATCGGCAGGATAATCCGCTCATAGGCGAGTCGTCTGCCTGATGGGACCTTGACGGTGCTCTTTTTGTAAGTTGGGGCCGCTTGCTTAACAGAGCGTTCATATTGCGCCAGAACCTCCTGCCTGTCTTCTTCGTGCAGCACATTCTCGATAAACTGGCCGTTGGCTGCGTGAGGAAAAGCAGGATTGACGACGCTGCCGGCAAGCCTGATGTAGTAACGCGGCCTTTCGTCGAGAACATCGATCAGGATTATATGGCGCAGGCATTGCGGAATATCGACCGGATTGAAATGCTGCCGCAATGGAATAGGGCGGTTCTTCCGGATAACGCCCCAATAGTTGATCAGGTCAATCAAAACGGGCGTTTGAATTCGGGCTAGTAATTCTGGCAGATCGGTCATTCAGGGACACTCAGGATGCGAAACATACGGGTTTCTTATATTAGATAATCTGGCAACGCAATAATTTATTACACCAATTGGTAGTTTTGGTGTGAGGGCTTGGGAAACAGCAGGAATATATGCCCGATGGTTTGCGAATTAAGAGGAGATTAACCATTCCTGACTATAGTTTTTATAAAGCCAAACCAGGTAAAAAGCGAGACGTCAGAAATGCGGCCAGCCATTCGATCCACCTTTGATATCCTTCACTGGATGACAGCCCGCGCGGCAAGCTCGGGACGGAAACTCGACAAGGCCTTCATCCTGAAAATGCTGTATTTGTGTCAGGCTTTTTACGGGGCGGTGCATGACCGGCGCAAATTGATGCCCGCAACCTTTCTTGCAACCGGTGCCGGACCGATAGAGCCGGATGTCTATCTCGCCCTCGAAAATAACTTCGTCTTGAGCGAAGCCGTCGCCCCGTCTGCAGAAGTCGAGAAGTTTCTTTCTTCCGTCTGGGGCATGTTCCAGGATAGAAGCGCGGATGAACTCGATATGGTCTTGTCGAAAGACACGGCGCTTGCTGCTGCGAAGGCACGCGGGCGTAATTCCGAAATCCGCTTGGAAGAGATGGCTAAAACATACAAGAACGGCTTTCCATCGAGCTTTGCGGAGGACAGTGCCTTTGCATCTACTCGAAAGGAGTTTGAAACTGGCCGTTCCAATCTGGAGGCCGCACCGAATTCAGCGCAGGAAGTCCGCTTTACTGCTGATGGCCGCTCCGTCACCAAATGGACGCCCTCGCGCCGTGTCGTGACGCGCCGACCTTCAGTCGTCAATTGACAGTTATCGGTAAAACAGCACTGTCACAATTCCAAAAATCACCAGGATCACACTGATCGCAGCGCCGGAGGAGACACTCCGTGCCATCAGCCTGCCATCGCCATGAGTGATGTCCGACAGCCGGATGATGCGGTCGATAATGGCAGTGCCCGTCGCGCCAACCCAATCCCAGACTTTGCCAATAAGCCGCCCGGTCGTGATCGCGAGGGCCTTTAAGGGCTTGCGATAGAACCAGTCGAAATCAAGGTTGGTCGAGCGAAGCTCTGGCGGGTAAATCTTGAAACGGACCAGCAGCGCGAAAGCGAGCACCGAGAAGAGCAGAAGCTGCAACTGCGTGATCACATGGCCCGCAGAGTAGGGATGATAATCTACCTTGAACGGCAGGATCGCGTATAGCGGATCGGGATAAACGCCGATGCCGATGCAGAGGAACGCAGTGATCCCCATGGCGAGCAGCATATTGACCGGCGCTTCCTTCACGCGGATGCCGCTGTCATGGGCAAAGAAGGTGAAGAAGGGCACCTTGATGCCCGAATGGTCCATCACACCGGCGCTGGCGAACAGCATGACGAGCCAGGCGATGACGAGACCGTTGTCTGCCGCCGCCGTCTGGATCATGGATTTTGAGACGAAGCCGCCGGTAAGCGGGAAGGCAGCAATCGACATCGCGCCAACGATACAAAAGACGGCCGTCAGCGGCATGGATTTATAAAGCCCGCCAAGCTCCGATGCCTTGATCGTGCCGGTCCGGAACAGGACCGCGCCCATGCTCATGAACAGGAGGCTCTTATAGAGGATATGCGCAAAGGCATGGGCGGCGGTGCCGTTGATCGCCATCTCGGTCCCGATACCGACGCCGATCACCATGAAACCGAGCTGGTTGTTAAGCGAATAGGCAAGGACGCGGCGAAGATCGTTTTCCAGGACCGCGAAGAAGATTGGAAAGGCCGTCATCACCGCGCCGATCGGGATCAGGATATCCGTTCCGGGATAGGCGCGAGCGAGCGTATAGATGGCGAGCTTCGTTGTGAAGGTGGAGAGGATGACCGTGCCCGTGACCGTCGCTTCCGGATAGGCGTCCTGCATCCAGTTGTGAAGGAAGGGGAAGGCCGCCTTGATGCCGAAGGCCAGCAGGATCACGCCGCCCGCAAGGGTGCTCACACCAATGAAGTTAAAGGCGATGGAGCCGGTTGCCTGATACCAGAGGATGATTCCCGCCATCAGGATGACGCCCGATGTCACCTGGATGATCAGGTAACGGATACCGGCGCGATAAGCGCGCTCCGTCCGCCGTGCCCAGACAAGGAAGACCGAGGAAATGGCCGTCAGTTCCCAGAAGGCGAAAAGCGTGATCATATCGCCCGCAAAGACCGCGCCGATAGCCGAGCCGATATAGATCAGCGCCGTAAACTGCTGCATTGCATCCTTCACATGCAACGAATAGATCATCGCGATGAAGGCGGCGATATGGAAGATGGTGCCGAAAACGCGCGACAGGTTGTCGACGCGCGTAAGCTCAATCTGCATGCCGAGGAAGTCGTAATGCCCCCAGTTTCCCATGCCGAGGCTGTAGAGCTGGATCATTCCGAGAACAGGGAGGGCGAGGGTCAGGCCCTGACGGACGATCCCGCGCGTGAAGGGGACGAGGAAGGCGCCCGCAATGAGGATGAGACCGGGATTAAGACCTTCAATCATAATAATCCTCGTCACGCATCAGGACTTTACGAAGCTGCTTGGCGATCAGGACCAGCCCGATATAGGAGATCAGCCCGTAGAAGCCATAGAAATTCGGGATTTCCTCAAACTGGAACTCAAGATGCTTGTGATAAAAGAGATCAAACAGCGCGAAGATATCGGGGATCGAGATCGCGATACAGACAATCAGAACCGCATAGAAAATCTTGTCGATATTCTTCGGATCGTCCAGCCAGTATTTCTTTCCGTCATTTGGTTGGTTCATCTCGCCCTCCCTATGGTGCCACAATGGGCAGGATCAGGTTCACAATCGGATCGGCCAGGAAGAAAAGCACGAAACAGCAGAGCGCCGTAACCACCGGCGGCAGCACACAGAAGAACGGCGCCTCCTTGATCTGGCCCCAGGAGAAATCGCCTTTCTCCATGCCGGGGGCAGTGGGAACCACGGTCTTGCCGAGCGGCGAGAAGAAGAAGCCCCGGACCACGATCGGCAACAGATAACCGATATTGAGGAGAGAGCTGATCAGCAGGACCGCCATCAGGATCAGCTCATCCGACTGGGCCGCGCCCATCATGAGATAGAACTTGCTCCAAGTGCCGCCAAGCGGGGGCAGGCCGATAATGCTGAGAGAGCCGATCAGGAAGGCGATGAAGGTGATGGGCATCTGCCGGCCGAGGCCCCGCATATCGCTGATCTCCGTCTTGTGGACGGCGGTATAGATCGCGCCCGCGCAGAAGAAGAGGGTGATCTTGCCAAAGGCATGCATGACGATCTGCAGCGCGCCGCCCGCAATCCCCATCGAGGTCGCCATGGAAGCGCCGAGCACGATATAGGCAAGCTGGCTGATCGTCGAATAGGCAAGCCGGGCCTTGAGATTATCCTTCGTCAGTGCAACGACGGAGGCCGCAAGAAGCGTATAGGCCGCAACCCAGGTCAGCCATTCTGCGGCGCCGGTCTTGCTCAAAAAATCGATGCCGAAGACATAGACCACGACTTTAAGGACGGAGAAGACACCCGCCTTTACGACCGCAACCGCATGGAGGAGGGCGCTCACCGGCGTCGGTGCAACCATCGCGGCGGGAAGCCAGCGATGGATTGGCATCAGGGCCGCCTTGCCGATGCCATACATGAAAAGGAAGAGAAGGACGCCGGTCACCCCGGCGCTTGCATGACCTTCCAGAATGCCGCCCTTCACGAAATCGACGGTACCCGTCAGGCTGTAGACCCAGATGATCGCGGGCAGGAACAGCCCGATGGAGGTGCTGA
>SBHH01000085.1 GCA_006226265.1 Alphaproteobacteria bacterium
CTCCAGCCGGAAAATTTTATCTGAATACGATCAAGCAGGTACTCGATCAACGGTGCTGCGGCAATCACCCCCGCCACACCAAGATACAAAGCAGCCCGCCGGTGAGCGAGCGCAAGAGCACCTGTACCAAGCAGTGCGAGGACCAGCCAAAGCCACATTTCACGATCGGGGGCCTTGATTCTGCCGGTAAGGACAAGAAGACCATAAAGAAACCCCGAAAAAGGAAGCAGGCAGTAAAGAATTACCTGTCTTGGACTTACCCATAATGGCAGCATTTCCTTGACCTGGTCATACCAGATCGGCCCAAGCCTCGGATCGGCCTCGGCAATGGGGCCAATGAAGAGGCCGGGATAGGTCAGCCGAAGGGCACCAAGACAAAAAACGCCATAGCCTGCAGCAAAACCGAGCCTGATTGCCGGGCGGGAAAGCCGTTCCGCCATCCGGCTGACAATCAGCCAGAAAACCAGCGGGCAGGACACCATGAAAATCTGGGCAATGGAAATCCGGTCATAGCGGGGAAGAAACCAGTCGCCGGGTGAAACGTCCACGGCGATGCCTACAAGGCAGAGTGTAAGGCACCCGATTGCAAAATCGAGATTTGCCTGTCGCCAGCGCACGCCCCAGAGAAGCCAGCACGCTCCAAGGGCCGCAACAACCGGCACATAGATAATAAGAAATTCCTGACTGATCCAGATGCCAAGACCGCTGAGCGCGCCGGCCAGTAACGCAGGATGTCGGAGAGAACCCGGATGCATCAGCCGGATGAGCAGTCCCAGGACTGCCGCGGCAAGAACCGCCAGAAGCGCATGATGATCGGTTCGCCCAAGGCCGAAATACCCCTGGATACTGGGATGTACCGCCAAAAGAACAACAACCATCAATGAACTGGTCTCACGCATCAGGGGGCGGACTGCCCAGATACAGAGAAAGACGAGAACCAGCGACATCAGGGGCGGCATGACAACGCCCGCAAGCTCAACGGCCTCGTGCTGGTCCATGAAAGGAAAAAGGGGAGCCGCCAGGGCAATGATCAGGACGTCAAGCGGCCGGGTCCAATGAATATCCGCGCCTTGGCCGGCCGCCGCCCGCGGCACATGTCCGTCATACCAGCGTCCGGTCTGCAGCAGGATATCGACCCGCTCAAGCCGCATGAAGGCATCCGGTCCGGAAGGCTGCACCGGATTGTCCGGCGCACCGATTTTCAGCGGCAGGAAAACAAAGCAGATCAGCCAAAGTATGGTGATCAGTAAAATGCGCCCGGCGTTCATATTCCGCTTTCCGGTCCCTGGTTTCAAAACTTCTTGAACGTGAAACAAGGTTAACGGGAATTTATTAACAAATTGACCCGGTTACCGTAAAAAAGCAGAAATTTTCAGTTTTTCGGTTTCAGCCCGCTGTCCGACGTAGTGATGACCGGACCCGGCGCCGTCCCCTTAAGCGCCTCGTCCACCTTGTCGCAAATCTCTTTCAGGGTGAAGGGTTTCGATATCACATCATGAATCAGCATGTCGAGATTATGGGCCCGCTGACGCTCCGCCGCATAGCCGGTCATCATCAGAATACGAATATCCGGATTGTCCTTGCTGACTTTAAGGGCAAGCGCAATGCCGTCCATGACCGGCATGACGATATCGGTAAGCAGCAGATCGAACGCCTTGTCTTTCTGCAAAAGATTGACCGCATCCGCCCCATCCTCGACAGCGACGACAGTGTGGCCGCGATGGGAAAGGGCGCGGCTGACAAATTCCCGAAGGGCTGCTTCATCTTCCGCAATCAGGATGCGCGCCATGTCCTTGTTCCCGGTCAGCCGTTCACGATATACCCGATATAGGGAAGCTCACGATAATAATGGGCGAAATCAAGGCCATAACCAATCACAAAAAGATCCGGACAGTCAAACCCGACGAAATCCGCCTCAAAATTATTTACCCGCTTACCCTTTTTGTCCAGCATCAGGCAGGTTTTCACCGTTTCTGCCCCACGCGCCAGCAGATCCTTGGTCGCGAAATTCATGGTGCGGCCCGATTCCAGGATATCGTCGATCAGCAGGACCTTACGCCCCTTCACGGTATCGACAATGTCGCGAGTGATCACGACCGTCCCGCTGCTAATCTTCTTGTCACCGTAGGATGACAGCGCCATGAAATCAATCTGCGGGCGCACTCCTGCATAATGCAGCGCCCGGATCAGATCGGCAGCGAAGACAAAACTTCCCTTCAGAACGGCGATCACCAGGATATCCTGCCCGAGATCAGCAGCGATTTCTTCTGCCAGCTCCGTGTTCCGCCGTTCAATATCCGCCCCGGAAAACAGGATCTCGATTTGTGGTTTTTCTTTAGCTGTCACTCTTGCTCACTTCCATTTTCGAAACCGCCGCCGCACTTTCACTCATGCCCGCCGAGCGCAATCAGATCGACCTTGACATTCTTTGCCTCTGCCGGAGGCTGGTTCATGCTGGTGGAAAATTCGACCTGCCCCCAGGCCGGAACTTCCCGTTCTTCCACCGTGGTGGTCCAGCTATAGACGAGCTGCCCGTTGTCATCCAGCAGCGAAACCTTGATCCGGGGGATAAGCTGTGTACTGTCGGTCACATTCTTGATCTGACCGGTCACGGTCAAGGTAGTAACTCCGCTCTGCAGGACGGACCGGGTCTTCAGATCGTGGATTTCCAGCCCGACCACATTATCGGTTTTCACATCAATACGGAACAGCTGATAAACTTTCGCAGTGTCCGGCACAATTGCGACAATCTGATTGCGGGCAAAGAATGCGCCAGCCAGAAGCACAATGAGAATGGCCAGCAGCAAAATCCAGCTCAGCCATTTGCGGCGCTTACCAGGCTTTTTGCCTGCTACCGGATTCTGCACTGCCGTCATCTGTTCGATGCTCAAGCCGGCGGATACATCGCCTTCAGACGGGGAATTTTCGGCAGCCTCCTTGGCGGGGACGGGCTCTGCAATGGTTTTCGGCATGTCCTCAGGCGGGAATTCGCGCCATTTATGGCCGCATTTGGCGCATTTCACAGCCCGCCCTTCCGGTCCGATAGAGGCCGGATCGATGGAATATCGGGTCGCACAGACTGAACAGGTCAAAATCATGAGCCAGAAGATTCACTCTACCGTTAAAGTTTCTTTTTTATAGGCGTTTGCTTGGACATGCACAAGACTGGCTGATAAATCTATCATAGTTTATTGTGAAGCCGGTTTTTGCGTGGAGGATTGCGTGGTCAGGTTCGAGAATGTCGGAATGCGCTATGGCATGGGACCGGAAGTCCTGCGGGATATCAGCTTCCATCTCAGCCCCGGCTCCTTTCACTTTCTGACTGGCCCGACCGGCGCGGGCAAAAGCTCGCTTCTGAAACTTCTCGCACTTTCCCATCGGCCAAGTCGCGGCCTTGTTACCCTTTTCAACAAGGAGGTCTCCACTCTCGTTCGCGATGACCTGCCCGCCATGCGGCGGAAAATCGGCGTTGTCTATCAGGAATTCCGCCTGCTTGATCATCTCTCGGCCATGGATAATGTCGCGCTGCCGCTTAAAATTGCGGGTGCGAAGGATGCGCGCATCTATCAGCATGTGGCCGAGCTTCTGGAATGGGTCGGCCTTGGCAACCAGATCGACGCGAAACCGCCCACCCTGTCGGGCGGGGAAAAGCAGCGCGTCGCCATCGCCCGGGCGGTCATCAACCGCCCGCAGTTGCTGATCGCAGATGAACCGACCGGCAGCATGGATGCCGAGATGGGCCTTCGCCTCATGCATCTCTTCCAGGAACTGAACAAGATCGGCACGACCGTCGTCGTCGCCACTCATGACCTCGACATGATTCAGCGTTTCGGCAACCCAGTCATGTTTTTAAAGGACGGACTGCTCACCACCCGTGGCCCCGAGAAGCTTCCCAGACATTTCAGCGAGAACGGCGCATGATCAGTCTTTTCGGGAAATCCGCCGAGCTGCAGCTCGAAAAGGACGTCTCCACCCGCTATCTGCCGGTGGTGATCGCCGCCATGATCTTTCTCGCCGCCCTCGCCATCGGCGGACTGTTTTCGCTGCATAATGCCATCGGCAACTGGTCCGAAACGCTGACCGGCAATCTGACCGTGGAAATCGCCTATGACCCGGCGGCCGATCTCGACAAGAAAGTCGCAGAGGCCGTCAAACTCCTCTCCGAAACGCCCGGCGTTACCTCTGCCCGCGCCATCGGGAAGGAGGAAACCCACGCCCTTCTCGCCCCGTTCCTTGGCAAAAACGCGGCGCTTGATGAACTGCCGGTCCCGCGCCTGATTGAAGTCATCATTGAGGAGGGGAATGCGGTCGACCTCAGAGCCCTCAATGAGAAACTGGCGGGCGCCGTGCCGGGCGCCTCGCTTGATATCCATCGGCCCTGGCTCAACAAGATGGTGACGCTCGGTCATTCGGTGCAGCTTCTAGCCGCTGCCATCATGTTGCTGATCGGCGTTGTGACCGTCATCATCGTCATCTTCGCCGTGCGTACCGGCCTTGTCATGCATGCCGAGGTGATCCAGGTGCTGCACCTCATCGGTGCGCACGACAAATATATTGCCGAACAGTTCCAGAATTATTTTTCGCGGCTGAGTTTCCTCGGCGCCCTGCCCGGACTGGTGGTAGCCGTAATCGTCATGTTCATCTTCAATTTTCTGGTGGGCTCTCTCGAATCCTCGATGCTACCGCCCCTTACCCTTGAGCCGGCAGGGATTGTTGCGCTTCTCCTGCTGCCTTTCCTCATTGCCCTTCTCACGCGCTTTACCGTTCGTCTGGTCGTCATGCGCTCCCTCGCACGGATGATGTGACATGCTGGTGCTGCTCGACAGGGACGGTGTGATCAACGAGGATCGCGCCGATTTCGTAAAAAGCCCGGCGGAACTCGTGCTTATTCCGGGCGCGGCGGAGGCGATTGCCGAACTTTGCGGCCATGGGCACCGGATCGCCATCGTGACCAATCAGTCCTGTATCGGTCGGGGCCTGATCGGCGAGGAACAACTGGACGCAATCCATGCAAAGCTTCACAATGCGGTCCGGCGGGCAGGCGGCCGGATCGAGGATATTATCGTCGCCCCCGATGCGCCCTGGGCCGCAACGGAACGGCGCAAACCCGGCCCCGGCATGCTTCTGGAGGCGATGCAAAAATTCAAGACAGCAGCAAGGGAAAGCGTTCTGGTGGGCGACAGCCTGCGGGACTTGCAGGCCGCAAAAGCGGCAAATTGTCATCGTATCCTGGTCCAGACGGGGAAAGGCCGGGCAACGCAGGCGGCGGGCATCGGCGCAGAATTGCTGCCCGTGCATGTCGCGAAGGATCTGGCAGCGGCCTGCGGTTTTATTCTCGAGGGAAGGTTCTAGCGTTATGTTTTTTTATCTCAAGGGAATAGTAACAGTCATCTTTATCGTCGGCAGCTTCTGGACGGGCGCGTTCCTGACTTTTATCGACGATATCCGGATGCCTGCCCTACCCGCCGCCGCGAAGGCGGGCGGCATTGTCATCCTGACCGGCACGCCGGCGCGTTTGACAGCGGGATTCGAACTGCTGAACGAAGGGGCTGGCGAGCGCCTGCTCGTCTCCGGCGTCAATTCGAAAGTGACGCGCGAAACGCTCCGCCATGCGGTTGGCCAGACATCCGAGCAGATGAACTGCTGTGTCGATCTTGGCCGCATCGCCCGCAATACCGAGGGCAACGCCTTTGAGACCATGCTCTGGGCACGGGCCCATGATTTCAAGAGCCTGTTGATTGTCACCAGCGCCTATCACATGCCGCGCAGCCTCGTGGAACTAAAGCGCCAGATGCCGGACATTAAACTGATTGCCTATCCCGTCGCGAATGATACGCTGGAGCCGGAAAGCTGGTGGCAAAAGCCGCACAGCCTTGTCACCGTCGCCGGGGAGTTCAACAAATATGTCTTCAGTCTCGTCCGGGCCCGTCTTGAACAGCCGAAAGTGAGTGATCCTTCGTGACCCAACTCAGATCTTTCAGCTTCTTCATCTGCTTCTTCATCTGGTCGGTGATCATGAACCTCGCGTTCCTGCCGGCGCTTCTGTTCAACCGGATCTGGGTTGTCCGGGGGCAGACCCTCTGGACCCGCGGGATCATTTTCCTGCTTCGCACCCTTTGCGGCTTACGCGTTGAAATCCGTGGAACGGAAAACCTGCCGGGCGGCGCGGCCATCATCGCCTGCAAGCATCAGTCCGCCTTCGAGACCATGATCTTTCACGAGATCACCCGCGACCCGGCAATCATCCTGAAGAAGGAGCTTCTGAATATCCCGGTCTATGGCTGGTACTGCCGCAAGACGGATATGATCGCGGTCGACCGGAAAGGCCATGCCGCCGCCCTCAAAAGCATGCTGACCCAGGCAAAAACGGCGCTTGAGAACGAACGGCCCATCATCATTTTCCCGGAAGGCACCCGCTCCCCGCTCGATCAGGATTTGCCCTTCCAGCCCGGCATCGCCGCACTTTATAGCAAGCTGAATCAGCCGGTGACGCCCGTTGCCCTCAATACCGGGCTTTTCTGGCCACGCAAAAGCTTCCTCTGCCGCCCGGGCGTGATGGTGATCGAATTCCTGCCCGCCATCCCCGCCGGAATGGACCGCAAAGCCTTCATGGCAGAGCTGAAAACCCGGATCGAAACGAAAACGGCGGAACTCGTCGTCGAAGGGCGGGAAAAATATCTCCGCTGACGCCTTCTCCAATCTTCATTTGCAGCGCGAGGCAATCGGTCTATATTTATAAACAGACGTGAAATTGACGCGAGCAGGAAGCCTATGTCAGCCGTTGCCCCCATATCGCAGCAAATCTGGGATATGAAATACCGCTTTAAATCCCCCGACGACAAAGCGCGGGAGCGCTCGATCGAGGATAGCTGGCGGCGTGTGGCGAAAGCGCTTGCAGCCCCTGAAAAAGACCCCGCCAAATGGGAAGAACGATTTTACGCACTTCTTGAAGACTACAAGTTCCTGCCTGCGGGTCGCATTCTTTCCGGTGCCGGGACGAAACGGCGGGTCACGCTCTTCAACTGCTTCGTCATGGGCGATATCGGCGACGACATGTCTTCGATCTTCGATAACCTGAAGGAAGCCGCCCTCACCATGCAGCAGGGCGGCGGCATCGGCTATAACTTCTCGACCCTTCGGCCCAAGGGCGCGCCGGTTGCGGCCCTCGGCTCCGATGCCTCGGGACCGCTCAGCTTCATGGATGTCTGGGACAGCATGTGCCGCACCATCATGAGTGCGGGATCGCGCCGGGGCGCCATGATGGCGACGCTGCGTTGCGACCATCCCGATATCCTCGCCTTCATCAAGGCGAAGCAGGACCCGGGGCGGCTTCGCATGTTCAATCTCTCCGTCCTCGTGAGCGACGCCTTCATGGAGGCCGTGAAGAAGGACGAGGCCTGGGAGCTCCGCTTCGAGGATACGCTCTACAAGACGGTGCAGGCCCGGACCCTGTGGGATGAGATCATGCGGGCAACCTACGCCTATGCGGAGCCCGGCGTGATTTTCATCGACCGGATCAACCAGCGCAACAACCTTCATTATTGCGAGACGATCACGGCGACCAACCCTTGCGGTGAACAGCCACTGCCCGCCTATGGCGCCTGCCTGCTGGGTTCGGTCAATCTTACCAAGATGATCCGGAACCCGTTCGAGGAGACGGCGGCCATCGATCTGGAAAAGCTCCGTTCTGTCGTAACGGACGCCGTACGCCTTATGGATAACGTCGTCGATGTTTCGGGCTTCCCGCTCGCCGAACAAGAGCATGAGGCGAAGGCCAAGCGCCGGATCGGCCTCGGCATCACCGGGCTTGCCGATGCGCTGATCATGTGCCGCACCCGTTATGGATCGGAGGAGGCCCTCGCCCTCGTCCGAAGCTGGATGGCGGAAATCCAGCGCGCCGCCTATCTCGCCTCCGCCGATCTCGCCGCCGAAAAGGGTGCCTTCCCGCTTTATGAGAAGAAAAGATACCTTGATGGTGACACCATAATGGAGCTGGACGACGAAGTTCGCGCAGCGATTGCCAAGAAGGGCATCCGCAACGCGCTGGTCACTTCGGTCGCGCCGACCGGCACCATTTCCCTGCTCGCCGATAATGTTTCAAGCGGGATCGAGCCTGTTTTCAGCTTCTCCTACACCCGCAACGTGTTGATGCCGGATGATAGCCGGAAAGCGGAGGAGGTGACGGACTACGCGCTTCGCCTGTTCCGTCGCCTGCACGGCCCGGACGCCGAGCTTCCCGACTATTTCGTCGATGCGCAGGTCCTCACTCCTGCCGATCATGTCCGCATGCAGGCCGCCGTGCAGGACTATATCGACAGCTCAATCTCCAAAACCATCAACTGCCCTGAGGATATCGGCTTCGAAGCCTTCAAGGATATCTATCTGCAGGCTTATGAGCAGGGCTGCAAGGGCTGCACCACATACCGGCCCAATGATATCACGGGCGCGGTTCTTGAAACCCGCAAAGCGCCTGAGACGGAAAATCAGCCGGCCTTGCCGCTGGAGACCCCCCTGCCCCGGCCCGAGGACAGCTTCGAGGCGGGCGGCATCGTCTATATGACCAAGCCGCTCGACCGGCCGGGAACCTTGCCGGGACAGACCTACAAGCTTCGTTGGCCCGAAAGCAACCACGCCATCTATATCACGCTCAACGATATTATTCAGGACGGCCGCCGCCGCCCGTTCGAGATTTTCATCAATTCCAAGAATATCGAACATTTCGCCTGGACGGTCGCGCTGACGCGGATGATTTCCGCCGTCTTCCGCCGGGGCGGCGATGTCAGCTTCGTGGTCGAGGAATTAAAGGCCGTATTTGATCCGCGCGGTGGCGCCTGGGTGAAAGGAAAATATGTCCCCTCCCTTCTTGCAGCGATCGGCGGTGTGATCGAAACCCATATGATCCAGATCGGCTTCCTGCCCTCGCCGGAGAACAAAGAGTATGGCGAGCAAGCGGCGGAGGTTGCAACGCACTCTGGCGCGATCCGGGACGGGCTTCTCCGTCAATGCCCGCAATGCGGAGAGGCCGGTCTTCTGAAAATGGAAGGCTGCGATACCTGCATGACCTGCGGCTATTCGAAGTGCAGCTAATTATACCTTTTAAAACAATAATCTAAGTAAATTTTTATTACCTGTGCGCGCGGATTCCAAGATTCAAAATCAATCTTAACGAATATATTCGCAGACAACGCGACGATCAAAATCAACTCGTTGTTTTTGCTGGATATTTTTTAAAATTCTCAGAAAACGGCCGCTTATCGTTCTTTTCCAGATCCGCGCATCATCCGCCAAAAGCGCGGAATTATCGGATTATTAACCTTCCTTCTTTATAGGTAAACGCAACCGGGAATAGTTCCCCCAATACTATTTTTCGGCTCAGTGCAGAAGTTCTTTTGTTTCAATCAGCTTATGAAAGATAGCACATAATGGCATTCAAAAGACCAGACCCGGTGGACGAGCAGATTACCTTTTCTGCGG
>SBHH01000352.1 GCA_006226265.1 Alphaproteobacteria bacterium
GAACAGCGAAATCCCGAAAATAATGATAATCGCCATCGGCAGATACATGAACTGACGGCGCACGAAATGAAAACTGTCAACATGAATGCGCGCAGCGACGGCGGGGCTTGCAGCCAGCACCATTACACCGCCCATGGCGACCAGCACGGCGATCGCGACCAGGGTCCAGCGGTCAACGGTCCACCACCAGTTTCCGACAACGGATTTATCAAGGCGGGTAAAGGTGGTCATGATCCCTCCGCTATGATCCGGGTGACGGCCTCACGAAAGGCATCGCCCCGGGTTTCAAAACTTGTGAACTGATCGAAACTTGCGGCGGCAGGCGACAGAAGAACAACAGCCTCCGTCCCGTCCGTTTCGGCCATTTTGGCGGCGCCCGTAATGGCGTCTTGCAAAATATGCGACCGGGTGCAGGCAACCTCTCCTTCCAGCGTGGCGGCGAAGCTTTCCTCCGCCTCCCCGATCAGGAAGGCATGGGTGATCCGGCCGAAATGCGGACGCAAGGCCTCGATCCCGCCCGCCTTTTCGCGCCCGCCCACGATCCAGTAGATATTCTCAAAACTCGTGAGCGCCTTTTCCGCTGCTTCCGCATTCGTAGCTTTGGAATCGTTGACAAAGCTGACATTCCCGCGACATCCGACCGGTTCCATCCGATGGGCAAGCCCGCCGAAAGCTTTGAGGCCAGCGCGAATTTCATCGGGCGTAAGACCCATACTGCGGGCGACCGCGACGGCGGCAGCGGCATTTTGCCAGTTATGACGGCCCTTGAGCGATGCAATGGAAGAAATATCAACTGTCCAAGGTTGATCGCCATTTGATTGATCGCGCAAAAGGCCGTCAATGACACTGATCCCGTCAATGAGAAGCTCGCTCGTCGAGATCGGAATAACGCGCGGACCATTGGCCCGGCGCAGCTCGCAATAGATTTCCCGGCAGAGCGGATCGTCCCGGTTGATGACGGCGACATCCGCCGCGCCCTGGTTCTGGAAGATCCGCCGCTTCACCGCCGCATAGCCCGCCATATCGCCATGACGGTCGAGATGATCGGGCGTAATATTAAGAAGTACCGCGACATCGCCCCGCCAGGACGGGGTGAGATCGATCTGGTAGGAGGACAGCTCCAATACATAGGCGCCATCGCCCCCCACCTGCGGCAGGTCCATCACCGGCGTGCCGATATTCCCGCCCTCGACCGCCTCGCGCCCTGCGAAACGGAGAAGATGCGCGGTGAGCGCCGTCGTCGTTGATTTGCCGTTGGTGCCGGTAATGCCAATCACACGGCCCGCCGCCTTTTCGGTAAGGAAAATCTCGACGTCGCCGATCACCCGCGCGCCCGCCGATTTCGCGCGCATCACAACCGGATGCGGCTGAGGATGGGTGAGCGGCACGCCCGGGCTCAGTACAAGGGCTTCTGTTGCGGGCCAGTTATCATTGAGCAGATCAGCGACCTCAAGCCCCATACCCTTTGCTTCCGACCGGCGGCTTTCGCTGTCATCCCAGACACGGACATGCGCATGGCCTTCCTGCAAGCGGCGCGCCGTTGCCAGTCCGCTTTTGCCAAGGCCGAAAACGGCAATATCCCTGTTCTCGAATGCGTGGCTTTCCATCATCCCCTCACCTCAGTTTCAGCGATGCGAGGCCAACCAGCGCGAGGATGACGGCAATGATCCAGAAGCGGATAACGATGGTCGGCTCGGCCCATCCCTTCTGCTCGAAATGATGATGGAGCGGCGCCATGCGGAAAACCCGCTTGCCTGTCAATTTGAAGGAGGCGACCTGAACAATCACGGAAACCGTCTCAAGGACGAACAGCCCGCCGATGACGGCGAGAATGATTTCATGTCGCGTCACAAGGCTCACAGAGCCAAGCGCCCCGCCCATGGCGAGCGATCCGGTATCTCCCATAAAAACCATGGCGGGCGGTGCATTGAACCAGAGGAAGCCAAGGCTCGCGCCGATCAACGCGCCGCAGAAAACCGCAAGCTCCCCTGCCCCGGCGACATTCTGGATCTGCAGATAGTCCGAGAAAACTACGTTACCAACGAGATAGGAGATCAGCGCGAAGGAGGCCGCTGCGATCATCACCGGCACGATGGCAAGGCCATCAAGACCGTCGGTGAGGTTGACCGCATTGCCCGCCCCAACTGTTACGACCATGGCGAAGGGCAGATAGAACCAGCCAAGATGCAACAGGGTATTTTTCAGGAAGGGAATGGCGAGCGCGCCAGAGATTTCCGGCGCGGAATGGCGCATGACCACATAGCCCGCAAGGCCCGCAATCGTGATTTCCAGAAGCAGTTTCAGCTTGCCGGGAAGACCCCGCGTATTATGACGGCTTACTTTCAGATAATCGTCGATAAAGCCGATGGCGCCGAACCCGAGGGTGACCAGAAGCACGACCCAGACATAGATATTCGACAAATCCGCCCAGAGGAGCGTGCCGACGGCGAGCGCGATCAGTATCAGGAAGCCGCCCATGGTCGGCGTGCCCTGCTTCGCGACGATATGCGACTGCGGCCCGTCATCCCGGATCGGCTGCCCGCGATGCTGCTTGCTTTTCAGCCAGCGGATAACCGCCGGACCACAGATAAAACTGATCAGAAGCGCCGTCATCACGGCTCCGCCCGTCCGGAACGTGAGGTAACGGAACAGGTTGAAAAGGGCGAATTCGTCGGCCAGCGGAAAAAGGAGATTATACAGCATAAACTAACAGACCCCATGTCCGGCCGCCGCCTTCGGTGCCGTCTTTTGTTCCAGTAATGCCTGCAGTGGAAGTTTCATCTTGCTGCCGAGCGATCCCTTGACAAGCAGGATGTCACCGGGCCGGACCTCCCGGAGCAGCGGATCAATCAGAAGATCGGAACTTGCAACCTGATGGCAGGGAATTTCGCCTTCCAGCGCCGAGGCAAGCCGCGCCATATTGGGGCCGGAAGCAAACAGAAGATCGACCCCCGCCGCAAGCACATCGTCTTTCAGGCCCGCATGAATATTGGCTGCGTTTTCGCCAAGTTCCAGCATGTCGCCGAAAACCGCAATGCGCCGACCGTTCCCGTCAGGATGAAGCCCGCCCAGCACGCCAAGGGATGCTCGCATGGAGGCCGGGCTCGCGTTATAACTGTCATCGATGACGAGATAGCTGCCGCCGTTGCAGGGGACCATGTGACGCGCGCCGCGCCCGTCCGGCAGGCTGAGGCTTGCGAGGCTTTCCGTCGCCTTTTCAAGATCGGCGCCAAGCTCGCTGACGGCGCCCAAGACCCCGAGGATATTGCTGACCCAATGCCGTCCCGACACGCCGAGATGGAAGGAAATTTTATGTGATCCGATGACAACGGTAAGGTCGCTGCTATCGGCATGAAGCATGAAATCTTCAAGACGGATATCGGCTTCCGGCTTTTCACCGAACATAAGGATACGGGAAATACCCGCATTGGCAGCGATGCTCTTCAGGAGTCCGCCGTAATTATTATCGCCGTTCAATATGGTTGAGCCGTTGGGTGTAAGCCCTTCAAAAATTTCGGATTTTGCGCGCGCAATCTCCTCGACATCCTTGAAAAATTCAAGATGCACGGCCTCGATCGTCGTGATCAGCGCGACATGCGGACGGACCATGCGCGAAAGCGGCCCGAGTTCCCCCGGATGGTTCATACCAAGCTCGAACACCGCGAATTCCGTCTCGCGCGGCATGCGGGAAAGCGAAAGCGGCACACCCCAGTGATTATTGAAACTGCCAACGCTTGCATGGGTCTTCCCTTGCGCCGACAGGATATGGTGAAGCGCCGTCTTGGTACCGGTCTTGCCGACGCTGCCGGTGACGGCAACAATCCGCGCATCGACACGTTCGCGCGCCGCCCGGCCCAAATCTTCAAGCGCGCGAAGGGTATCCGCAACTTCGATCACCACTCCGTTTTCGGGCAGGTCATCGGGCATATAGCTCACAATTGCCGCTGCCGCACCCCCCTTCAGTGCCGCCGCGACATATTCATGACCGTCATGGACCGGGCCGACGATAGCAACGAAAAGATCGCCTTTGGCAATAGAACGGCTGTCAATGGAAACGCCAGTTGCGTCCCAGTCGTCCCGCGCCGCCGTGCCGTTCACAGCGCCGATCACTTCCACCCCTGTCCAGAGAGGGCTAACTGTCATGACCGCCCTCCCGTTTTTGCGACAATTTCCTCAACGACATGCTTGTCATTGAAGGGAATAACCTCCTTGCCGATGATCTGGCCTTCCTCATGCCCCTTGCCCGCAACGACGAGAATGTCGTCAGGCCCAAGATCGGCAATCGCCATTTCAATTGCGGCACGGCGATCCGGAATATTCTTTGCATCGGGGCAGGCCACAATAATTTCTGCCCGGATGGACGCCGCATCCTCGGTCCGGGGGTTGTCGTCGGTCACGATGATCCGGTCGGCATAAAGCTCGGCAATCCGGCCCATTTCCGGGCGCTTGCCCTTGTCCCGGTCGCCGCCGCAACCGAAAACCACGTGGATTTTCCCGGCCGCATGACCACGCACGGCTTCCAGCACCGTCTCCAACGCGTCCGGCGTATGGGCGAAATCAACATAGATGGCCGCCCCGTTTTGCAGTCTGGTGACCCGCTCAAGACGTCCCGGTACATTGGTCAGCTTTTCAAGTGCCTTCGTCGCCGCTACAACATCTCCGCCCGCGCCCACGACAAGGCCGAGCGCGCACAGAGCGTTCATCACCTGGAATTCACCGGCGAGCGGAAGATGGATTTCCTGATGGATTCCGAAAATCTCCGCCGTGATCTTTTGCCCCGTCGCATCCGGCAGGATATCGAGAAGACGAACTTCCGCCCCTTCCCGGCCATAGGAAATAACCCGGACGGAGCGATCCTTCGCCGCACGAAGGAAGGCAGGGTAAACTTCTGCATCCGCGTTGAGCACTGCGGTTCCCTTGGCATCCAGCACGCGGGAAATGAGACCGAGTTTCGCCGCCAGATAATCTTCCGAAGACTGGTGGTAATCCATATGATCCCTTGTGAGGTTGGTAAAGGCCGCCGAAGTAATCTGCATTCCATCAAGTCGGCACTGATCGAGACCATGGCTTGATGCCTCAACCACCGTATGGCTGATCCCGTGCCCCGCGAGATAGGTCAAGGTCTTATGCAAGAGGACCGGATCGGGGGTTGTATAGCTGAGCGGTAGCTTACCATCCGGCAGGATCACGCCGAGCGTGCCGATGCTTGCCGCCTTCAGCCCCATTTCCGCCCAAAGAGTCCGGGTGAAATGCGCGACGGACGTCTTGCCGTTCGTACCCGTAACCGCCGATAGCGTTTTTGGCGCGGCGCCGTAAAAACGCGCCGCGAGCTTCGCCAGCATGCGGCGGGGATTCTCCTCCCGGAAACAGGGCAAGCGGTTGTCTTCCGGCACATAGCCGCGATCCGTCAGAATGGCGATGGCGCCCTTCTCCGTCGCATCCTCAATATAATCCCGGCCATCGACGATGGTGCCGTTCAAGGCCGCAAAAAGGAAGCCCGCCTCAACCTCCCGGCTGTCGGCGGTGATCCCTTTTACATGCTGGTCCTGGACATTGGGGATTTCCCGTCCGCGCATCAATTCAGAAAGTCGCAAGCTTCTTCTCCCTGGAATTGATCGGCACAAACATCGCCCGTTTGATCGCATCGCTGTCTTCATCCACCGGCTCGACACCCAAAATGGGAGCAATCCGCTCGACCAGGCGGCTGACGATAGGCGCTGCAGTCCAGCCAGCACTTCTAAAACCATGGGTTTCAGGCGTTCCCTTTGGCTCATCCAGCAGGGCCAGCACGACATAGCGCGGTTTATTCATCGGAAAGGCACTGACGAATGAGGCAATGAGGGCGTTTCGCTTGTACCGCCCCCCTTCTGCTTTTTCCGCCGTTCCGGTTTTCCCTCCAACGAGATAGCCCGCGGCCTCCGCCTTGCCGCCGGTTCCCTTCTCAACCACAAGACGCATCAGCCGCCGCATGGTGTCGGAGGTTTTGGTCGAGATCACCCGATGCTCCACCAGCACACTGTCCTTGTCCCGGCGAATCACCGTCGGGTTGATATAGATGCCCCCATCGACGATCGCCGCGATCCCGGCGCTCAGCTGCAGCGGGCTCACCGAAAGCCCATGTCCAAATGAAATTGTCATGGTTTCCAGACTATTCCATCTTGGCGGCAAAATTGGGGCGCCAACCTCCGGAATTTCAAGGCCCGGCTTGTCCAGCATACCGAGTTTCGCAAGGAAAGCCCGGTGCATTTTCGGTCCGACATCATCGGCCATTTTTGCCGCCCCGATGTTGGACGAATACATGTAGATTTCCGGTACCGACAGCCAGCGCTTTTTCGGATGATCGTCATGAATGCGAAAGCCCGCCACATGGATCGGCTTGGTCGCATCATAGCCGCCATTAAGCGAGACCGTTCCGTCGTCAAGCGCCATGGCCGCCGTGAAGGTCTTGAAGGTCGAGCCCATTTCATAAACGCCGAGTGTCACCCGGTTGAACTTGCTGTCAGGGGAAAAATCACCCGGGCGGTTCGGATCGAAATCAGGCAGCGAGACCATGCCAAGAATTTCACCGGTTTTCACATCCAGCACCATACCCGCCGCGCCGATAGCGCTGAACATCGACATATGCCGCGCGAGCTCATCACGAAGCGCATGCTGAATTCTCACATCAACCGAAAGCGTAACATCCCTGGGCGCAACATCATCAGATCCGCTCAACTGTGCATCGAAAGATTTTTCGATGCCGGCGATGCCGTTGTTATCAATATCGGTAAACCCCACCAGGTGAGAGACCAGCGATCCCATGGGGTAGAATCTTTTTTCTTCCTGACGAAAATAAAGTCCCGGAATACCAAGTGCATTGATCTTGTATTGCTGGATCGGCGTGAGATTGCGTTTTAACCAGATGAAATTGCGCGCCGATGCGAGCTTGCTGAGGATTGTCGCTTCGCTCAAATCGCCCAGCACAGTCGTGAGCTTCGCTGCCAACTCCTTCGGGTCAATGACTTTTTTTGGCACAGCAAAAAGTGAGGCCGTATTCAGCGTAGTTGCGAGGATCACGCCATTCCGATCGCGGATTTCGGCCCGGACGCCTGTTCCAGCTACAACCGGTGGCGTATCGCTTGTCTCGGCAATCGTGTCATCCCCCGTTCCGATGCCACTGATTGCGAGGCCTATCAGACGACCTGCCAGAATGACAAAACAGAAAGCAAAAACCACCCCGGCAATGACCAGCCGGTTGCGCCCCTGCTCCAGCGTTTCCTTGGCGCTGCCATCAAGCCGAAGGGCATGTCGGGGAAGATCTGGGCTTCTGAGACCGAACGGCGTCGTCAGATTGATGCGAGGGCGTTGTGACTTCGAAAACCAAGCCAATCCGCTCATTGCGGCGTCCCCCGCGATGCGAAGGTGGCGAGCCTGATCCCGCCTTTCGGTATATCGACGGGCGGTGCATAGTGACGACGAGGATTAAGCCGCGGAAGCGGCACATTTTCGGTTGGCTCGGGCGCGGAAACGCTTGGCAGCGCATCCAGGCTGGCGACCTGATAGGGCGCGATCAGCAGAAGCGGCAGATATTTGCTCGCCATTGCCTGCAACACGTCCGGACGGTTCTGGTAAGTCCATTCCGCCTTGAGAATACGGATATTCTCCTTGTTGTCGACGATTCCCTGGTCAAGGCGCGCAAGATCTTTTTCAAGCTGCTGCACTTCATAGGAAAGCTGATAGAGGCCGTAGGAAACCCCCGCAATAAGAACAACGGAAAGGGCGGTGAGGTTGAGCTTCATGCTGCCGCCCCCCATGCCGGAGCTTGAGTACGCTCGGCCACACGCAGCCGCGCCGAACGCGCCCGCGGATTATTCGATAATTCATCTTCGCGCGCCTTGATGGAGCCGCGCTTTAACAGAGTGAAAGTGGGCGCTGGCCCCTCGTCGGTGACAGGAACGTGACGAGACGGCCTGGCGCGTCCTTCAGACCTTGCTGACAGGAATTTTTTCACGCGTCGGTCTTCTAGACTATGGAAAGATACCACCGCAAGACGACCACCGGGAGTGAGTAGCCGTTCGGATGCGGCCAGACCTTTGACCAGCTGCCCAAGTTCATCATTTACAAATATACGCAACGCTTGGAAGGTACGCGTCGCCGGGTGGATGCCTTTTCCCGTCGGATGGACCACTGACGCCACCGCTTCCGCTAACTCAACTGTACTGGTGAAAGGCGTAATCTCCCGCCTTTCGACTACAACACGCGCAATTGCACGTGATCTGCGCTCCTCGCCGTACACAAAAATAATCCTGGCGAGTTCTGCCTCAGATTCTTCATTCACGACATCCGCCGCCGTCCGGCCCCTGCCGGACATGCGCATGTCAAGCGGCCCGTCCTTCATGAAGGAGAAACCGCGCGCCGCCTCGTCGATCTGCATGGAGGAAACACCGATATCGAGCATGATGCCATCGACCGCCGCCACTCCGGCAGCGGCAAGCAGAGCCTCCATATCCGCGTAACATCCTTCCAGCATCACGAGACGGCCGGAAAATTCTTTTGTCATTTCGGCTCCCATCGAAACCGCCAGCGGATCGCGATCGATGCCATAGACGACGCAGTTCGCTGCCTCAAGCAGTGCGCGGGAATAGCCCCCTGCGCCAAAGGTGCCGTCGACATAGATGCCGCCCGCTTTCGGCGCAATTGCCTCGACAACCTCACGCAGGAGAACCGAAATATGCGGGGCTTTACAGTCAGCCATCTGACGCCTCCGCTCCCTTTGCTCGACGGGCCTGCGTCCGCTCTCTGGCGATCTTCTTGCGCGCCTCAAAGGCTTCGGGTTGCCAGATCTGAAAACTGTCACCGCGCCCGACAAAGGCACAAGTGCCATCGATTCCGGCCGCATTCAGCATTTCTTCCGGGATCACGATGCGCCCGTCCCCGTCGATGGAAAGCTCAACCGCATCGCTCATCAACACGTCGGCATAACTTTCCCGGTCCTCCGACAAGGGATCGAAGCCGCCGATTTTTTCTAGCAGCCCTTCCATCACATCCATGCCGCAGGCATCGATGGCATCGCCGTTCACGGTCGGAAAGATGATGACACTCTCATAACCCTTGCCCGCCAGCACAGACCGGAAGCGCGCCGGAACAGAAACCCGGCCCTTCTTGTCGACCTTGTTGACATATGTGGACAGAAACAGGGCCATTCAGGCGACTTCCCCTCAAAGTTCGTGTTTCCCGCAAACAACCGGCAATGACATGGGGCATTCCCGGCAATATATGGAATATCTTGGAAGTATCATGGGATTTTATGGAAGTCAATGGAAAACAGGCTGAAATCCGTGGGTTCCAAGTAATTCCAATTTAAAAAAAACGGTCAAATTTTAACGAATTCTTAACCAGTTCTTTGCGCCGGAAAGGA
>SBHH01000046.1 GCA_006226265.1 Alphaproteobacteria bacterium
AATAGTATAATTATATTTACGTACCGCAAGTCTTTATTTGAAAAGGGAAATTGAGGAGGCGCTTAACTGACGTCCGTCGGGGTGTTGAGGAGGATATAGAGACCAATGGCGATCAGCAGGAAGGGAAGGGCCTTCGGGGCGACGCGGGTGAGGCGATCGCGGAATGCGGGATGGGCGAGCACGAGGCGGGAAAGGCCGATCAGGAGGAGGGCTGCCCCCAGAATGGCGAGTACCATCCAGAAAACCAGCACGGGTCGGGTGTCGGAAAGGAGCGGCGCAAGCACGCCGATCGAGTCCCAGCTATGGGTCAGCATGATGAGCGCGACGGTCCAGAGGGTGCCTTTTCGCATTGCGCGGGCCGGGGCGTCGTCAAAATCCGGTGCGGTGTCCTTCCGCCGGATCAGGTGATATAACTCATATAGCCCGACGGAAAGCGGGACGAGCCCGACGAGGGGGATATAGTCCTCGGGGAGAAGCTGCACCCCTTGCGCGACGATGAGGCTGATGACCATCATCGCGACAACGGCGACGAAGTAGCCCGCGCTCACTGTCCATGCGCCATATTTCCGGTGCAAAGACAGCGTTACCAGAAGGACCACATTGTCCATGCTAGTCGATAAAAAGGCCGTAAAGCTCACCCCCATGGCAAGGAGGATATGCTCTATGGCCGGTTCGGAGATCATTCTGCCCCGATGTTTCGATTATCAGAGCGTCTTTTCATCGACGCCGATATGGAACAGGCAGTCGCCGCGAATGACGCGGGCGGGTTGCCGCTTGGCGAGGATGACGCCTTTCTTCTCGAAATAAAGCTCGACAGGTTCGCGGCCCGGCGTTTCCGGCCGGTGGATGAGCGCGGCCAACTGGCCCGGTTCAACATCATCACCTGGATCGGCGAACGGCTCATAAACGCCGGGTTCGGTTGCAAACAGGCTGCCTTCGGCATCGAAGCTGCGGCGCACAGTGTTCGTTTTCAATTCCGGCGCCTCGGTAATGGCGCCGATCAGCTTGAGCGAGCGTTTGAGCCCGTCCCCGGCGAGCTTCGGCAGGCCCTTGGAGACTGTCCCCCCGCCCGCAAGCTCCGTCAGCACGTTGCAGACGCCCTGGCGGAAGGCAGCGGCGGAGGAGAAGCTGCCCGCATCGCTCCGTTCGAAATAAAGCGTATGGGGGAGAGCGAAGGCCTCGCCGATCTTCTGCTTGATTTCAAGATAGGGATCGTCCGGCGTGAGCGAGAAAAGCACCGTCGGCGTATAGAAGAGGGAGCTGCCGCCCGAATGCAGATCGAACATGAAGTCCGCGCGTCTCAGAAGCGTATGCTCGATATAATGGGCGATCTGCTGCGTCGGGGTGCCGGTATCGACACCGGGGAAGGAGCGGTTCAAATTCCCCTGATCGAGCGGGGAGGTACGAAGCCCTGCCTCGGCCGCCGGGAAGTTCGCCATCGGCAGGATCAAAAGCTGGCCGCGCACCTGCTCGACCGGCAATTCACGGATCAGGCTCGAAAGAATGACCTGCCCTTCATATTCATCCCCATGATTGCCCGCCATCAGCAGAACCGTCGGCCCCTCGCCATTTTTCAGGCTCGCAATCGGGATCGGAATGAAGCCGTAGGCGGAACGATGGACGGAATGCAGAAGCTGAAGATATCCGTGCTGGATACCTTCCTTGTCATAATCGATGGTGCTGGTGATAAGGGAAGACATTTTTAAGACTACCTGTCGGGAAAAAATTGTTGGATATCCATCATACCCCATGGCGGACAGGGGATGTAAACCAAAAAATGCCGCATCCCCCTCCGGCCCGGGCAGAGCCACGCCGTTCTTTCTTATGCCATCAATCGGGATAGGGATCAACGCGCCTCCGCGTCCCCGGCATATGCTCTTCAAGGAAATGTTCAACCTGCCCGATCGCGTCTTTCCAGGCGGCCGGGTTGCCGCCCGTCGTCGCGCCCCAGCCACCCTTGGCATTCACATTCCGCCGCTTCTCATTGAACTTTACCGGATGGCTGCTGTCGAAGGAATGATGCGCGCCCGGATAGACGATGAGTTCAACCGGATAGCCTGCCTCTTTCGCACGCGCCGTGAGTTCGCGGCAGGCAGCGGCGGGCGTCCAGTCATCCAGCTCTCCGATCAGGATCAGAAGCGGGCTTTCAGGATGATAGATCCCTTCATATCCCAGAATATGGTGGATCGCGCCTTTCTCCCGGATCGCGTGCCAATCGCCAAAGCGCGCGGCGCAGTTGGGATAGAGCGCAATGCCGGCGGCGAAGCCCGGATGTGCCGCAACGGTCGCAAGGGTAGACGCGCCGCCATGCGATCCGCCCATCACGGCGATCCGGTCCGGATCGACATAGGGCAGGGATTTCAGAAACTGGAGCGCGGCAAAGGCATCGCCCGCCCGGCGCGCATAATTGACCGCGCCATGGCTGTTTACCCTGCAAAGCCCGTTAGGAAAATCGCGGGTCGAAAAGCTGTCGGGCTCGATCGTGACATAGCCCCGCGCGACCAGCCGGGTGGACCAGCGCCAGGGCGCGCCGCTTGAAAAGGGACCGAGGCCGGAGCAGTCATGCAATATGACGACGGCGGGGAAGGGGCCATCACCTGCGGGCTTCGAGAGTTTGTAGGGGAGATCGAGTTCCGCCGCCCGCAAAGGACCTGCGAGGATCATCAGAAACAGGAACATAGCCGCAAAGGGTTTCGATACAGCAAACATCCGGACACCATAAAAATAGCCCGCCGGGCGGGGCGGGCTATTCTATCTCAGTTATTTCCGTATGGCGTCAAAAATCAGGCGGCAACCGTCTGGTTTTCGATCAGCTTGTCCTTGCTCTTGTTGATCTCAATCGTGCGGGGTTTCAGTTCTTCCGGAATTTCCCGGACGAGATCGATATGCAAGAGCCCGTTTTCCATAGACGCGCCGGTGACCTTGATGGTCTCGGCAAGCTCGAAGGTCTGGGTAAAGGACCGGGCCGCAAGGCCGCGATGCAGATATTCAACCTTGTCTTTTTCCTCGGTCGATTTGCCCGTTACTTTCAGGCTGTTCTGGTTGCTGACGATTTCGATCTGGTCTTCGTCAAACCCGGCAACCGCCATTGTGATGCGGTAGTTATCGGCGTCTTTGCGCACGATATTATAGGGTGGGTAGCTGTTTTCGGTCGAGGCGCGTTCAAGGCCGCGGAAAAGCTGCTCGATGCGGTCAAAGCCGACGGTGGAACGCATAAGGGGGGAAAAGTCATAAGTACGCATGGGGTATATCCTCCTATTGAAGCAATATAGTCCGAATGTTGGCTCGCCATCATGGCCGAACCTTGAAATACCGGGCCCAAAGGGCGCCCGATGGTGGATATATATTCAAGAAAAGGCTGGATTCAAGGGATCGAAATGTGAAAAAATGGCATCAAATTACCCCGCTTGCGCGGCGATAAAAGGAATTTGTATGAGTGACCGTCAGAATGGCCCGGAAGCTCCCGCACCGGGGACGATATTCTTCTCGCGTACCTATGACGAGGCGCTGGACCTGATCAAGGAGGCGCGCTCCTATCTCGCAGGACCCGGCCGTGCGGCGGTTCAATCCCTCTCGTCCGAGGCCAGCTTCGACTATGCGGCCGAATCTTTGCGTCTCACCACGCGGCTCACCGAAAGCATGTCCTGGCTGATGTTCCAGCGCGCCCTGCAGGAAGGCGAGATCACGGCGGAGGAGGCGCAGGCCGAGGAATGCCATCTGCAGCATTTCAACATCTGCCTGCCCGAAGCAGAGGCCCGGAACAGCAATGCGTTGCCGGATGGACTGCTTTCCCTGATGGAACGGAGCGAGTTGCTTTATCAGCGGATTGCGCGGCTTGACCGGCAGGGGATGGAGGCGTTCAAGCGATCACAGGCCCTCGCGGGAAATTCCGAATCTCCCGCCTGAATTTTACATGATGCCCATGAAAAAAGGCGCCCCGAGGAGCGCCTTGAATTCTTTGCAAGCAAGCCGCGCTTACTTAAGGCCGAAACCTGCGAAACGCTTCTTGAACTTGGCAACCTGGCCGTCGTCGCGGACCTGACGGTCCCCGCCGGTCCAGGCCGGATGGGTCTTCACATCGATATCGAGCTTCAGGACGTCGCCTTCCTTACCGTAGGTCGAACGGGTCTCGAACGTCGAGCCATCGGTCATTTCGACCGTGATCGTGTGATAATCGGGATGTATGTCTTTTTTCATATCGGTTCATCCTTTACGGGATGCAGGAATTCGCTAAGCGGGCCTTATATTAAAGCTTTGGCGCGATGGCAAGGGGAGATGTGTTTTTTCCTCTTTTTTCTTGCATTCTCGGCCGTGAGCTTTACACCCATGGGGTATGATATCCGATAAAACAGGAACCAGACCTGTGACCGACCCACGCAGTAGCCTTTCCCAGACCGAAGACGATCCTTCCAAAAAAAACAAGCAGGTGCTGACGCGGCTCTGGCAGTTGTCGCGATTCGTGAAACCTTATCGCCTGCAGGTGATCGGGGCCCTTATCTCCCTTGTCTTCGCGGCAGGGGCGACCCTGATGATCGGGCAGGCGATCCGCCTTCTGCTGGACAAGGGTTTTTCGGCCGGGTCGGAAAATCTCGATCCCTATTTCATTGGCCTGATGGGGGTAGTGGCGCTGCTTGCGGCGGCGACATTCGGCCGTTATTACCTCGTTTCCTGGATCGGGGAAAGGGTGATCGCGGATATAAGAAAGGCCGTGTTCGACCATATACTGGAACTGAACCCGGCCTTTTTCGAGGTGACCCGGACGGGGGAGGTGCTTTCGCGCCTCACCACCGATACGACGCTGATCCAGACGGTGATCGGCTCCTCCATCTCGGTTGCCCTCCGGAACCTGTTGCTGTTCATTGGCGGCCTTGCGCTTCTTATCTATACCAGTCCGAAGCTTGCGGGCATGGTGCTGCTGGTCGTGCCCTTTGTCGTCGTGCCGATTATCGTCTTTGGCCGCATGGTGCGAAAACTGAGCCGCTCCAACCAGGACAGGATCGCCGCGGTAAGTGCGCGCGCCGACGAGACCTTGCGCGCCATCCAGACATCGCAGGCCTATACCCACGAGGCGCATGACCGCGCCCGCTTTGCCGAGGACGTGGAGGCCAGTGTCCGGGTTGCCTTCCGCCGTATCCGCGCGCGGGCCTGGCTGACGGCGCTGGTGATCCTGCTGATTTTCGGGGCCATCGACTTTGTGCTCTGGAGCGGCGCCACGTCCGTCGTGAGCGGCAGTATGTCGGCGGGCACCCTCGGGGCCTTCGTCTTCTATGCGATCGCCGTGGCGGGATCCATGGGCTCCCTGAGCGAGGTCTGGGGCGAATTGCAGCGCGCCGCGGGAGCATCCGAGCGACTTCTGGAGCTTCTTGCCGAAAAGCCGACGATCGAAATTGCTGCCGAGCCCCGCCCAATGTCGAACCGGTTGGAGACGGACATCAAGTTTGAGGATGTCACCTTCCATTATCCTTCCCGAAAAGACGCGCCCGCGCTTCATGGTATTACGCTCGAAATCGCGAAGGGGGAGACGGTCGCGCTGGTCGGGCCGAGCGGTGCGGGCAAGACGACGCTTTTCCAGCTCCTGCTCCGTTTCTATGATCCGCAATCGGGCGTGATCCGCGTCAATGATACCGATATCCGTGATGTTCATCCGACGGCGCTCCGGTCCCTTATGGGACTGGTCCCGCAGGAACCCGTGATCTTCGCTGATACGGCGCTGAACAATATCCGCTATGGCCGGCCGGAGGCGAGCGATGAAGAGGTGCGCGCCGCCGCAAAGGCCGCCGCCGCCGACGGTTTCATTGATGCCATGCCGGGTAAGTTCGAGACCGAGTTCGGCGAGCGGGGGGTCAAGCTTTCCGGCGGGCAGAAGCAGCGTATCGCCATCGCCCGCGCGATATTGCGCGACCCTGAAATCCTGCTGCTGGACGAGGCAACCAGTGCGCTGGATGCAGAAAGTGAGCAGCTTGTACAGAGCGCCCTTGAAAAGCTGATGCGGAACCGGACAACTCTGGTCATTGCGCACCGGCTCGCGACCGTTCTCAATGCCGACCGGATCGTTGTGCTGGATGAGGGGAAGGTCGTGACGCAGGGGACCCATGCGGAGCTGATGAAGGAAGAGGGCCTTTATGCAAGGCTTGCCCGCTTGCAGTTCGATACCGGGCGCAATGCGCTCTCAGCCTGAGGCCATGATCCGGTCGAGCGCCCTTGCAAGCTGCTCTTCCACATTTTTCCGTCCGAAATGGAGATCGTAGTAATAGCGTGCGGCGCGCGCCCTTTTCGGCAGTTCATCCCGCTTTTCATTGAGATCGCTGACCGTCCAAGCGAGCGCCTCCGGGCTGCCGGGCGCGATCTGGATCAGGCCGCCCGCCTTGTCCACCTCCGGATAGGCGCCCGACGCCCGGGTGACGACAGGCCGTTCGGCGGCGAGTGACTGATAGACCTTGTTCGGGATGACCCGGGCGGCCTTGTCGGTGGTGCCGAAAATACCGAGTAGAATGTCCGCTCTATGGATGCGCGTCGGCAGTTCGGCATAGGGAAGGTAATCCTCGAAGAAAATCGCCGGATGCCCCGCGGCCTGGGTCATGCAAGGGCCTTTGAGCGGCCCCTCGCCAAGCAATGTCCAGCGGACCGGAGCGGTACAGAGTTTCGCCGCTTCGATAATCACGGCGGGTGCCTGCAGATCGATAAAGCTGCCGAAGAAGAGGGCTTCCAGCGGCGCATCGGCGGGCCGGACGTCAAGATGTGCCGGCTTGAATATACCTTCCTCCGCGCCGAGGGCCACCACTGCCGTCGCCTCCGCCGGGAGATCGAAAGTCTCGACGAAGAAATCCGCATGATGGCGGGTGTCGGCAAGCACCATGTCGGCGGCATGAAGCCGCTTCTTTTCCCATTGCAGCAGTTTCATCGCTTTTCTGGAAGTTGCAGGGAACTTCTGTCGTTCGAAGACCTGCTTGTCGAAAGCAGAGATCATGGGGTCGAATATTATCGGCACGCCCTTCGATCTCGCCCAGCGGGTCGCCGCCTTGATATCGCGCTGGCGGAATGCGGGCACCCAAACGAGATCGGGGGCCTCGATCCCCTGCAACATCGCCTGCAGGCCGGCAAGCGGGCCGACGCGAGGATGAAAGTCGCGGACTTCCCATCCGAGGGAGAGAAAGCACTTCCGGAGGATGCGGTTGCGCGAGTAATCGGGATCGAAGCGCCCCCACCAGAGGACCGTCTTCGTCATTTTTGATCCTCGTCGCCTTCAAGGGGGAGACTGTTCAGTACCATCTCGAAGGGGAGATTGGCGAGATCGTCCTCGCGAAGGATATTCACTTTCCGCCCGCGCGGGCGCGACATATGCGGATCGGACGCGGCGGAGAAGAGGACAAGGCTTGCGCAGCCGACGGCGGCGATCAGATGCATGGGACCGGTATCATTACCGACGGCAAGCGTCGCATCGCGGCCCAGGGCGGCGATATCGCCAAAATCTGTTTTGCTGGAAAGATCAACCGCCGCCGGGCAGGCCATGCGGATAAGGGCGATGGCCTCGGCTTCCGCCGGGCCGCCGATCAGTACCGGTGTCATGCCTTGCTGCTGAAGCCAGACCGCCAATTCGGCAAATTTCTGCGCGGGCCAGCGTTTTTCGGGCCTGTGCGCCGACCCGCCCGGCACCAGCAGTGCGAAGGGACGGGGAAGTTCGTATTTTGCGATATCCGTCATGGCCCAGGTGAAATCGGCGGGCGGGATATCGGTAATGCCCGCAACGCTTAGTTGATCGACATGCCGCTCGATCGTATGGATTTTGGTACGCATGGGGCTTGTATGCGGATGGGAGCAGCCGGGTGCAACCCCGCACCATTCGGGTTTCGCTCCTCGCGGGAAGAAGCGGAAATAACTGTTGCTGCGGGACGAGGTCTGCAAATCATAGACCCGGTCAAACTTCGCGCCCCGCAGTTTCCGGACGAGCGGAACAAGTTCGCCCAATTGCCAGATTTTAGGGCGGCTGTCGATCCAGACCTCGTCGAACAGGCCGGACTTTTCAAGGAAGGCGGCGAATGGCTTTGTCGTCAGCAGGGTGATCTTTGCCTCAGGGTGGGCTTTCCGGATCGCCTGAAAGGGCGATTGCGCCAAAACCACATCGCCAAGGGCGCCATGCTTGATGACCAGGATGCGATTCAATTTTTCGGTCCCTGCCATTACCGTTCGGTCAGTTTCAGCTCGATCCGGCGATTGCGGAGATAGGCGATCTCGTCATCGCGCGGATCGATCGGCTGATAGGGACCGAAGCCCGTCGGCGCGAGCCGTTCCGGCGGCACGCCCTGGCTGATCAGGAATTTCGTAACCGAGAGGGCGCGGGCGATGGACAATTCCCAGTTGGAAGGGAAGCGCGCCGTATTGATCGGGCGCTTGTCCGTATGACCATCGACGCGCAATATCCAGTTGATGTCCTTCGGAATATCCTTCGAGATATCGACGAGGGTGGATGCGAATTTCGCCATATCCTCCTTGCCCTGGGGGCCAAGATCGGCGCTTCCTTCATCGAAAAGAACCTCCGACTGGAAGACGAAGCGGTCGCCGACGATGCTGATGCCGGAGCGGTTCTTCAGAACCTCCTTCAGCTTGCCGAAGAATTCGGAGCGATATTGCTGCAGTTCCTGCACCTTGGCGGCGAGGGCCTTGTTGAGCCGTTTGCCAAGATCGGCGATCTGCGCCTTCTGTTCGACATCTTTTGCCTCGCTTGCATCCAGCGCATCGTTGAGCTTGGCGATTTCCTGACGGAGCGCGGCAATCTGGTTGTTGAGCAGATTGACCTGCGCCTGCGCGGCGGCCGAAAGCTTCTCCTGCTCGCTTAGCTTGTCCTGCGTCTGTAAATAGAGCGTCTGCAACTCGGCAAGGCGGATTTCGCGGTCCTTCAGGTCCTTCTGGGCGAGGTTCGTGCGGTCTTCCTCATCGGCGAGGCGGCTTTCAAGCTCCTTGCTCCGGTCGCGAAGATCGCCGATTTCCGTGTCCTTGGATTTCAGCGTCGCGGCCATGTCGCCGACTTCTTTTTCGAGTTTTTTACGGGTTTCCTCAAGCGCGGTGATATCCCGCTTCAGGCTCTCGATCTCGGCGAGATTGGCCTTCACCTGATCCTTGCTGACGACGAGTTGCTCCTCCGTCTCGGAGAGCGACTTTTCGGCCGCCGCTGATTTCTCCTTCTCCTTCTTCAAGAGGATCGAGAGACGGTCGCGTTCCTCCTCGGCGGCGGATGCGCGGCTCGTCAGGGTATCGAGCTGGATGATCACGCTGTCGCGTTCTTCCTGCGCCTTGGCAAGATCGACATTAAGCTGGCTGATCTGT
>SBHH01000042.1 GCA_006226265.1 Alphaproteobacteria bacterium
TAAAATGGTCGGGGCAGCAAGATTCGAACTTGCGACCTCTCGCTCCCAAAGCGAGCGCACTACCAGGCTGTGCTACGCCCCGACGATCAAGGGTTCCATCTAACTCATTGCCCTTCGATCCGCAAGCCAATGATTTAAAAAAATGCGCCGCCGATCACTTCCGGGCGTTAACATACTGGAAAAGCCCGTCCGCCTTGAAGATCGTCTTACTGCCTACCCTGAAATCCCCGCGCACGAAGGCAATCGTGCGAGTACTGCGGATAACCTCGGCATGTGCCTCGACCCAGTCCCCCTCACGTGCCGGGGAAAGAAATTCCGAACTCATCTTGATGGTGACGCAGCGTCGCCCCGTCCCGTGAATAACGGTCCGCGCCAGCGCAGAATCGGCAAAGGTCATCATCATCCCGCCATGCATGAGCTTGAGGGAATTGAGATGCCGTGCCTCGACCCGGAAACCGCGGATAACGGTTTGTCCGTCAATCACTTTTTCATAGAAGGGACCATTACTTACAGTAAAGGGAGCACTTCCCTTCAGCTCAGTATAACCCTCAGGTACGGGACGTGATCCGGTTATCGTTTTATTCATTCTTCTCCGGGTCCAAACAGACTATTGATTGCCAAAAAGCCGGTGATGCAGCACATCACCGATGGAAACAGAATATTTATCCGCAAAGCCCCCGTTCACTTCAAGAACCGCACGGACCGGCTCTCCGGGGGTGATGATATCCAGCGCCCCTGGACGCGCGCCTCTCTTAATGTAGAGAATTTTCCCCGCCTCATCCACAAAGAACATATCAAGAGCGATAAAGGTATTTTTCATCCACATCGCGACATTTCCGGTCTTTTTGAAATCGAACAGCATGCCATGAAGCGCATCAAGCGTCTTCCGATGCATCAGGCCCTTACTCCGTGACGCTGGCGTGTCAGCAATCTCGATCTCCAGAGGAATAGACCGTGTCGCGGTTTCAAGGAGAAGCGGCTCCCTCTCTGCCGCGCGGACAGACCAAAATCCCGCATGCGCAAGCAACGGGAAAACCAGCACAAGCATCAGCAGAATATTTCTTGTGACCCGCCACTTTGTCCTCATCCAAAAATCCTTTGCCCAACGCATAAAAGGCTCTATAGTGAGCGCTCCTCGGGGGGAGCCGGTTGGCTGAGAGGTTCCGATAGGCGGAACGACCCCATTACCTGATCAGGTTAATACCTGCGTAGGAACGAGCAATCAATGGGTTCTGACAGCCAAACACCGCCGATTCCGACCGGATCATCCCCTTATCAGGAGACCGCCGCAAGCAAAAGCGGAACGGGCGTCGCTGTCGATCTCTATCTCGATCGGCTTTCCTTTGGCGAGACTTTTATCGTTGGCGATCTTCATCTAGCCCTCCAGCAGGGCAGGATCACCTGCCTTCTCGGCCCAAGCGGTGTCGGCAAAAGCAGCATTCTTAAAATCCTCGCGGGCTTTATCCCTTTGCCGGCCAAAAGCCATCTTCGCGCGTCGGATGGTGCCGAACTTGCGGGACGCCTGTCTTATATGGACCAGAACGACCTTCTGCTCCCCTGGGCTAACGTGCTTGAAAATGTCGTGATCGGCGCCCGCCTTCGGGGGGAGCCGCCGGATGTTTCCCGCGCGCGCGCCTTGCTTCAGGACGTCGGCCTCGCAGGATACGAGACGGCGCGCCCGGTCCAACTTTCCGGCGGCATGAAGCAGCGGGTCGCGCTTGCCCGCACCCTGATGGAGGAAGGGGCCGTTGTGCTGATGGATGAGCCTTTCTCCGCCCTCGATGCCATCACGAAATATCGCCTGCAGGATCTTGCCGCCGGACTTCTGAAGGATCGAACCGTTCTTCTGATCACTCATGACCCGATGGAAGCTTTGCGCATCGGCCATGTGATCCACGTCCTGTCCGGCGATCCGGTGACGCTCTCGCCGGCCCTTCGGCCCGAAGGAGCCATCCCGCGCGATCCGGCCGCAGACGATCTCCGCCATCACTATTCGAAGGTAATGGAAAGCCTCGCTTTGTCAGGGAGAACGGATATATGAAGGCCATCCGTATTTTGATCACGCTTGGCGGCCTCATCCTCATCTGGGATCTGATTACGCGGCTTTTGGGCCTGCCTAAATTTATCCTGCCCGCCCCGCTTTTGGTGCTGGAGGCCCTGATCCATCATATGGGTCTTATTGCGCATCATTCCCTTACGACCGCGCTAGAAATCCTGTTGGGCCTTCTCTTCGGCGGCCTGTTCGGCATGATCTCCGCCCTTTTGATTTCCGCCTATGCGCCGGTTCGCCAATGGGTCTTTCCCCTGTTGATCGGCAGCCAGGCCATTCCCGTCTTCGCCATTGCGCCACTGCTCGTTCTATGGCTCGGCTATGGCATCGCGCCAAAGGTGGTGATGGGGATGATCATCATCTATTTCCCGGTGACGGTCGGATTTCTCGACGGATTGAACCGAACCCCGCCCGCCTGGCGCGATCTCGCCCGCCTGATGCAGCAATCGGGACAGCGGAGCCGGTTTCAAAACCTCTATCGCCTCTATCGCCATGTCAAAATCCCTTTCGCGCTTCCCTCTCTCGCCTCGGGCATCCGGGTCGCGACGGCCATCGCGCCCATCGGCGCCGTGGTCGGCGAATGGGTTGGCGCCTCCTCCGGTCTTGGATATCTGATGCTGCATGCCAACGCCCGGGTACAGACGGACCTGATGTTCGCCAGCCTTCTTGTGCTGAGCCTGATGGCCGTCTCACTCTATTTCCTCGTCGATTATGCCTTGCGTCGCGCCCTGCCCTGGCAGCCAGACACCGGCCATGATGACAGTTCACAAAGGAGTTTATAAATGAAGAAAAAGTATCTGTTATTCCTGCCTTTTCTTTTCGTTCAGATTGGCATGGCCAGTGCCACGGAAAAGATGACCGTCCTGCTCGACTGGTTCGTCAATCCGGATCATGCGACGCTTGTCATCGCCAAGGAAAAGGGATTTTTCAAGGCACATGGTCTGGATGTCGACCTTATCGCGCCTGCCGATCCAAACGATCCGCCGAAGCTGGTCGCCGCGGGCAAAGCCGATCTTGCCATTTCCTATCAGCCGCAGCTTCATATGCAGGTTGAGGAAGGCTTGCCGCTGAAACGAATCGCAACTTTAGTCGCGACGCCGCTCAATTCCCTCGTGGTGCTGAAAGACGGGCCGATCAAGTCGATTGGCGATCTCAGGGGCAAAAAAATTGGCTATTCCGTCGGCGGGTTTGAAAATGCACTTCTGCAGGCCATGTTGGAAAAACACGGCGTTTCGACCGATGACGTGACGCTGATCAATGTGAACTTCTCTCTTTCGCCGAGCCTGATGTCGGGCCAGGTGGATGCCGTCATCGGTGCCTACCGGAATTTCGAGCTGAACCAGATGGCGATCGAGGGACGTCCCGGCAAGGCCTTCTTCCCCGAGGAACAAGGCGTCCCTTCATACGACGAGTTGATTGTCCTCGCCAATTCCAGGAAGCTGGACGATCCGCGCCTACCCCTCTTCCTCGCCGCGCTTGAGGATGCCGTGCAATATGTCGTCAACCATCCGAAGGAAAGCTGGCAACTCTTCATCAAGGCGCATAAGGACCTTGATGACGACCTTAACCGGCGTGCCTGGGCCGATACCCTGCCCCGCTTTGCGCTTCGCCCGGCGGCTCTGGATGAAGGACGCTACAGGCGTTTCGCGGATTTCATGAAAAAGGAAGGGCTGATCAAAAAAGTTCTGCCCGTTAGCGACTACGCCGTCACCCTTAACTGAAAGCTTCATGAAAAGGGATGAAGAAAGGCGCGTAAGGGCTTTACCATACGCGCCTTTCCGCTTTGATCGGTCTTGCGGTGTATTTCGATCCGTTTAAAGCCTTGTCAGCCGATTGTCAGGAGGGACGCTCAATTTCCGCGACCTGCGGTCCTTTCGCACTATCCCCGATCCGCACCTTCAGGCGCTGCCCCGCCTGAATCGGCAGCACACCCTCCCGGCGGAGCGTTTCCATATGAACGAAGATATCCTGCGTGCCTTCGCCCTGGGTCAGGAAACCGTATCCTTTCACCGGGTCGAACCATTTAACTTCGACTTCCACGAAATCGCCCTGCGGCTGGATCGCCGGGTGGCTGGTCACATTGGATTTTTCTGCCGGCCGCGGCTCGAACGGCACGGCGGTCGAGGTGTCGATATCCAGCACCTTGATTGCCTGCAATCCCTTGGCGCGGCGCACGACAACGCAACTCACGCTGACGCCTTCCGCTACATATTCGTGCCCGGCTTCCCGAAGGCACGACAGATGAAGGAAGATATCCCCGGGTTCATCCACCGGCGTCAGGAAACCGAAGCCCTTTACCGTGTTGAACCATTTCACCCGCCCTGTCAGCTCGAAAGAGGTTTCCGTTTCATCCGTCGATGCTGGAACCTCCCGTTTACTCCGTAATTGTTCAATTTTGGCCGTCATGCACTAACTCCCACGCTTGCCGAACCGTTTAATCCTGTCCTGTCCAGAGGAACAGTTTAACATAATATTAAGTCTTAATTCAATACTTCGGATTCCTTATGCCGATGAAGGGATGGCCCCGTTCTTCTAGAATATTGTTTGATGCAAACACACCTATTGGTAGATTGCGAAAAAAGCGGGCCGATGTGACTTGCAGCCGGGAACAACCCATGGCATATACTCAGGGAGCCTGCGTCCGGCGCATGCTGCCGAAAAAAACGCGAGAGAACACCCGAACCGGCTAACAAGGATGCAACGCACTTGCTAAGAACCACCAGTCTATTTTTAGTATTGATGGCTGTCTGGCTTCTGCTGTCGGGGCATTATACTGTGCTGATCACCAGTTTTGGCGTTGCTTCCTGCCTCTTCTCTGCTCTCATTGCCTACCGAATGGATGTGATTGACCGGGAAAGCCATCCGCTGCATCTCTGGCCGCGCGTTATCGTTTATTGGGGCTGGCTACTGGTGGAAATCTACAAGGCCAATATCGACGTCGCGAAATGTGTGCTGTTCCCGAAGAAATATCTCCGGCCCAGCCTGTTTGAAACGAAAGCGTCGCAGAAAACCGACCTTGGCAAGGTAATCTATGCCAATTCCATTACCCTGACGCCGGGCACTGTGACCGTCGATCTCGACGGCGATGTCATTCTGGTCCATGCGCTGACAAAAGGCGGTGCGGACGGGATCAAGACGGGCGATATGGACCAGCGTGTCACGCGATTGATGGAGGAAAGCTGATGGTCTACGCAATTACTGCCATTGCCATTCTGGTCAGCATCGCCATGGCGCTCGGCCGGGCAATCCTAGGCCCCACCTCCTATGACCGCATTCTCTCTGTCAATGCCATCGGCACGAAGACGGTGCTTCTGATCGGCGTGATCGGCTTCCTGACCGGACGGCCGGACTTTCTCGATCTTGCGCTTGTCTATGCCCTGATGAATTTCATCGGCACGCTGGCTGTTCTCAAATATTTCAAGTTCGGCACGCTCCGCGGCGGCCTCTCCCGTTCCTCGGATAAATCCTCATGATGGAGATCGGCCTCGATATCGCAACCTGGATTCTGCTGATGGCGGGCGGCCTTCTCTTGCTGATCACCGGTTTCGGCCTGTTGCGCCTGCCCGATCTCTATACCCGCATTCATGCGGGCGGCATGGCGGATACGCTCGCGACCTTTCTTATCTTTGTCGGCCTTGCCCTGCAAAGCGGTTTTTCGCTGGTCACCGTCAAGTTGTTGCTGGTGATCGTCTTTGTCTTTTTCACCAGCCCCACCTCTTCCTACGCACTTGCCCAGGCGAGCTTCGTTGCGGGTCTCAAGCCGAAGCTCGGCGAGGATGACGCGCCGCAGGAAGAGCCCGGCGCGACTGAACGGGAGTAGGAACCATAGGCGCCTTTGTCGATATTTTCCTGATGCTGCTGCTGATTGCGGGAACCATTACCGTTCTTGTGGTGCGGAACCTCTTCGTCGCAACCATGATGCTCGGTATCGTCAGCTTCACCATGGCGCTGATTTTTGTCAGCCTCGATGCGGTCGATGTGGCCTTTACCGAGGCGGCGGTCGGCGCCGGGATCAGCACGGTGCTTTATATCGGCACCCTCGCCATGGTCGGCGCGCAGGAGAAAATCCGTGTGAAATTCGCGGCACTTCCCCTCATCATCTGCCTCGCCGTCGGCGGGGCACTCTTTTATGCGACCTATCAAATGCCGGGCTATGCAGAAGCGGATAATCCGGTGCATAAACATGTTGCGCCCCGCTATATCAACGACAGCGGCAAAGAAACCGGCGTTCCGAACATCGTGACCTCGGTCCTCGCAAGCTATCGCGGCTATGATACGTTCGGCGAAACAACGGTGATTTTCACCGCAGGCATCGGCGTGATGCTGATCCTGCGCCAGCGCCGGCTGAAACGCCCCCCCCCCGATGGCGAGGAGGAAGAGGATCTCAAAACCTCCCTCAACGGCAGTATCAGCGGCCTTGGCAGCGATCATGATCTGGTGCCGCATCTGGTCTCGAAACTCCTGATCCCCTTTATCCTGATGTTCGCGCTTTATGTGCAGTTCCATGGGGATTTCGGCCCAGGTGGCGGCTTCCAGGCAGGTGTCATTTTCGCCGCCGGATTTATTCTTTACGCGCTGATCTTCAGTCTGGAGGAAGCACGCGTCATCCTGAACGAAAAAGTCATCCTCTGCCTGATTGCGCTTGGCGTTCTCATTTATGGCGGGGTCGGCGTCGTCAGCATGCTGCTGGGCGGCCATTTCCTCGATTACAATCTGTTATCGCATGATCCGGTGCATGGTCAGCATCTTGGCATCCTGCTCGTGGAGATCGGCGTCGGCATTACGGTGACGGCGGCCATGCTGGCGATTTTCTACGCCTTTGTCGGCCGCGCCGAAATCGAAATCGAGCAGCTGGATTAGGAGGGGCCCGGTGTTTTTTGAGCATTTCAACTACTGGGTTTTCATCATCCTGCTGATGGTCGGCCTCTATACGGTGATGAGCCGGACGAACCTGATCAAGAAGATGATCGGCCTGTCGCTCTTCCAGATTTCCGTCTTCCTTTTTTACATCAGCATGGGCAAGATTGCCGGTGGCACCGCGCCGATCCTGATCGATCCGGCCCCTGGCGCCGCGCCCATCGTCTACTCCAATCCGCTGCCGCATGTGCTGATCCTGACGGCGATCGTCGTTGGCGTCGCAACCACGGCGCTTGGTCTGTCGCTGGTCGTAAGGATCAAGGAAAGCTTCGGCACCATCGATGAAGAGGATATCCTCAAGCTGGAGGATGAGGCCTAGTATGCTTTCCTTTGTGCAGCAATTTCCCGTTCTGGCCATCGTCCTGCCGCTGATGTCGGCGCCGGTCTGTGCGCTGACCCGCGGAAAAGTCTTTCCCTGGTTTCTCACCTTTCTGGTGAGCGCCTTCACCTTCGCGATCAGTATCGAGCTTCTGGCCGAGGTTTCCGCAAACGGGCCGATTTCCTATCATCTTGGCGGGTGGGAGCCTCCCTGGGGCATTGAATATCTGGTTGATCCGTTAAATGCCTTCATGCTGGTCCTGATCAGCGGTATCAGCACGGGCGTTCTTCTCTATGCGCGCGAAAGCATCGCCCACGAGATCCGCGAAGATCAGCTCGGCCTCTTCTTCACGGCTTACCTGCTGGCGCTCACCGGCATGATGGGTATCTGCATCACAGGGGATGCCTTCAACGTCTTCGTCTTCCTCGAAATCATGTCGCTTTCCTCCTATGTGCTGATCGCCATGGGGGCACGGAATGACCGGCGGGCGCTCACGGCCTCCTTCCAGTATCTGATCATCGGCACGGTCGGTGCGACTTTCTACCTGATCGGTGTCGGCCTTCTCTATATGATGACGGGCACGCTCAATATCGCCGATATTGCCTCGCGCTTTGCGGAAATCGGCGGCATGCGCCCGGTTCAGGCGGCAGTCGCCTTTATCGTGATCGGACTTGCGATCAAGCTCGCGCTCTTTCCGTTCCACGTCTGGTTGCCGAACGGATATACCTATGCGCCGAGCATCGTGACCTCCTTTTTCGCAGGCACGGCGACGAAGGTCTCGGTCTATCTCCTGATCCGGTTCATCTTCACGATTTTCGGCATGGACTACAGCTTCGGCGTGGTCGGGCTTACCGATATCCTGATGCCGCTCGCCGTTGTCGGTTTCCTTTCCATGTCGCTGGTCGCGATTTTCCAGGACAATGTGAAGCGTCTCCTCGCCTATTCCAGCGTGGCGCAGCTCGGCTATATCGTGCTCGCCATTTCACTGGCGAGTAATGAGGGCCTCACCGCCGCGATGGTGCATATCCTCAACCACGCGGTTGTGAAGACGGGCATGTTCCTCTCGGTCGGCAGCATTTTCTTCGTGACGGGGACGGTCTCGCTCAAAAAACTCGAAGGGATCGGTCAGCGGATGCCGCTCACCACATTCGGCTTTGTGCTGGGCGGTCTTGGCCTGATCGGCGTGCCGCTCACGCCCGGTTTCATCAGCAAATGGTATCTCATCAAGGCGGTTCTTGATCTTGAGAGCCCGCTTGGCTATGGCCTTGTCGCGGCGATCCTGATTTCCAGCCTGCTCGCCGTTATCTATATCTGGCGCGTGGTGGAAGTGGCCTATTTCCGCCCGCCGCCTGCAGGCGCCACCAGGGGGGAGCCTCCGCTCACCATGCTGGTGCCAAGCTGGATTTTTATCGCTATCAGCTTTTACTTCGGTATCGACACGACCTTTAGCGTGGGCTTTTCCAAGGCGATCGCGGCCTTTTTGACGGGAGGGGCGTAAGATGTTCACCCCGGAAATGCATGTGCTGCTCTCGCTTGTCATCCCGCTCGTCGGCGCCGTCTTTATCGCCCTTGCCGCGAGCGCACCCAACGTACGCGAAGGCGTGACGATTGTGACTTCGGTCCTCCTTTGCCTCAATGTCTGCAGCCTGCTGCCGGACATCATGGCAGGCGGCGCGCCGACCGTCGATCTCATTCCGATGCTGCCAGATGTGATGCTCTCGCTCAAGGTCGAGCCGCTCGGCATGACCTTCGCCTGCGTTGCCTCCAGCCTCTGGATCATCAATTCGCTCTATTCCATCGGCTATATGCGCGGCAATAACGAGGCCAAGCAGACCCGCTTCTATGTCTGTTTTGCGATTGCCATTTCCGCGACCATGGGGATTGCCTTTGCGGGCAACCTCCTGACCCTCTTCGTCTTTTACGAGGTTCTGACCCTTTCGACCTATCCGCTGGTCACACATAAAGGGAATGCGGATGCCTTGAAAGGCGGGCGGATTTATCTCGGCATTCTGATCAGCACCTCCATC